>JAMPBF010000126.1 GCA_023666805.1 Bacillota bacterium | reverse complement strand
TTTTTCTTGAATTTCCCTTAAGGAAATTCATTTTTGCTTCGCAAAAACCGAAAAATACGGGAGCTGCGTTTCCGCAATTTTGCTTCGCAAAACCGTGTTGTTGGACATGTGCTGCGACTACGGTATGTTGGTTTGATTAAAATATGTTTGGTAACAATGTCACATATCTTTTGCAAAAGGGAAATGGCTTCGTCACCGCACGGAGGCGGTAAGTGACCGCCCAAAGCGCTGCATGACGCAGCGCACTAAGCGGTTGCCGAAAAACACCGAAAAATTGAGGGTGTGCGTTTTCCGCAATGCAGCGATAGCTTTTATCTGCTTTCAAAAAATCTATTCGGTAACAATCCCACTATCATTCTACAAATGTAAAACTGAAAAAAGCAAATAAGTAAAATATCAAATATAAATTTTTAAAATATCAATAAATTTTTAAATTTCTCTTGACAAATCAACTCTGATATGTTATTATATTATTACAGGCTACTACCCTGTAAAATTACACTACGAGTTCAAATAACAATTAATTTTAATCGTTCGCATATGCGTTCGCACAAGTGTTGTGCATTTTAGGTTCCTTGTCGTTGACAGGGAATTTTTTATTTTGCCCGTTTTGGTTTTTGAAACGGGATCGCAGCAATTTATTTGAATGAAACGGAGAAAAATATGAATATAAACAATTCTGCATCAAGACTTTTAACTGTTTTAAAATTTCTGAACGAAAATATTGCAGAGCAAGAGCCGATTGTTATAAAAGAATTGCTGGAATACCTTCATAAATGCGGCTATAAGACTGAAAGGTGCACACTTATCGGGGATCTGAACGCTCTTGAGGCGTTTAATACCGGCGTTCGTCATAAAAACCGAAAATATTATTATCAGAAAACGGAATTGACCTTGGAGGAATTGATGCTGCTGTCAGACGCCATAAGCTGCTCAAACTATATTGATGAAAAAAACACCGACGTTTTGATAAAAAAGCTGAAAACCTTGACTTCCTTGCCAAATTCGCAGCTTCTTAATTCTCAGTTTGATATATGCGTCAAGCCGAAGCAAATGAATCCTCTTTGTATAAGCAACGCCGGAAATATTCATAAAGCTATTTCGGAAAATAAGCAGATCAGCTTCGGTTATTTGCATTACAACAAGGAAAAACGGCTTATCAAAAAGGATAATTACAGAAAGAAGGTGTCGCCTTATAAATTGGTATGGGACAATTCTCAATATTATCTGATCGCAGTGGATGATAAAAAGGGCAATTATCTTGTAAATTACCGTGTTGATAAGCTGTTTGATCTGAAGATTTTAGATACTCCTCGGAAAAAGCTGAGATCCGACAATGAGTTTTACTCTGCTTCCTTGTGCGGGATAGATACGGAGAAATATTTGAAATCCATCTTCTTTATGTTTGCCAGTAAGGACAATAAGCTTTCAAAGATCAAGATTTGGATACATGAAAGCGTGATCGGCGCCTTTGCGGATAAATTCGGCAAAGATTTTCTCACAGTAAAAAGCGGTAAGGAGTGGGTAGAAGCCGTTATTTTCGTACAGCTTTCCGACACGTTTTTCGGTTGGATCTTTCAATTCGGAAGCTTTGTAAAAATATTGACCCCTGAAATTCAAGCTGAATATCTGAAAAGGTTAAGAAATATTAATGATTTTTACAAATAAAATATTTTAAGTTGTATTATATGTAATACATATTTTGTTGATTTTCAACAAAAAACATGCTAAAATAAAATAAATGCAATATTCGGGAGGTAAAACAGTATGACAAAGGATTATTATTTAGGCTTTGACTTAGGCACAAATTCTGCCGGTTGGGCTGTTACGGACTTGGAATACAATTTAAAAAAATTTAAAGGAAATCTTATGTGGGGAGTTATGCTGTTTGATGAGGCAAAGCATGCCGATGAGCGCAGAGCGCTGCGCACCGCACGCCGCAGATTGAACCGCAGAAATCAAAGAGTACAGCTTTTACAGGAGCTGTTGGCTCCCGAGATCGTAAAAAAGGATCCGCACTTCTTTGAAAGATTAAGAGAAAGCAAGCTGTTTCCCGAGGACTCAGAGCATCGAACTCACAATATTTACTTTGACGATGAAAATTATACGGATAAAGATTATTTTAACGATTATCCTACCATACACCATTTGATAAATGAGCTTATGACAGACGAAAAGCCTCACGATGTTAGGCTCGTGTACTTGGCATGCGCTTACATATTAAAGCACAGGGGACATTTTCTTATAGAACTGGATTCCGATAATATTGATGAGGTTCGCAATTTTGCGCCGATTTACGAAAAATTTACCGCTTGGTTTGAAAATATTGCGCAAGCCGATTTGCCGTTTGAGTGCAGCCATAAGAATTTCGGCGATGTTCTAAAAAAGAAGATCGGAATAACCGCAAAGGAAAAAGAGTTTAAAGAGCTGCTGTTCGGCGGTAAAACACCTAAACAGGACAACAGTGAAGAATTTCCGGTAAATATCTCAAAGCTGTTTAAGCTTATATGCGGCGGCAAGGTAAAATTGTCCGAAATATTTAAAAATGAAAGCTATAAGGATTTGAAGAACGACTCTATTTGCGTCGCTTCCGCCGAATTTGACGATATTTTGGAGGAAATATACAGCCGTCTTGAGGAGGGCGACGGCGAGCTTTTAAAGACTGTAAAGGCTATGCATGACTGGTCGCTGCTTGAAGATATTTTGATGGGATACAGCAGTATTTCCGAAGCTAAAATATCCGTGTATAATGAGCATAAGCGGAATTTAACGGAGCTTAAGCGTTTAATATCTCACTATCTTTCTGCCAAGGAGTACAAAGAAATATTTAAGGACGCAGGAGATAAGGATAATTATGTGTGTTACGTTCAAAATCTGAAATCCTTGAAAAAAGGCATTTACCCAAAGAAAAAGTGCTCGCAGGAGGATTTTTGCAAATTTGTGGGTAAATACCTTGATAAAATTTCTCCCGAAACAAGCGACGGCGAAATATACAAAGAAATAAAGGAAAAAGCCGATAACAAAACGCTTTGTCCCAAACAGGTCACAAGCGACAACAGAGTGATCCCCTATCAGCTTTACTATGCAGAGCTGAAAAGGATATTGGAAAACGCTTCAAAGTATCTTAATATTCTTGATAAGTCCGATCAATACGGCAGCGTAAAGGACAAAATTTTAAGTATAATGCAATTTAGGATTCCTTATTACGTAGGACCCTTGGTAAAATTCAACGGTAAAAATTGTCATGCTTGGCTCGAAAAAAAGGCAGACGGAAAAATTTATCCTTGGAATTTTGAAGAAATAGTAGATCTGGACAAAAGCGAGGATGCGTTTATCAGACGAATGACCTGTAAATGCACCTATATCGCAGGGGAAGATGTATTGCCGAAAAATTCCTTGCTGTACGCCAAATATACCGTATTAAACGAGCTTAACAATCTTTCGGTAGACGGCAAGAGAATTTCCGCAGAGGATAAGCAGGGTATTTATAACCGCTATTTCCTTGAGCAAAAGACAAAAGTCACCAAGAAAAAAATAAAGGACTTTTTGATCAGCAAGGGAAGTATGACAAAGGAACAAGCTCTTTCGGGAGTTGACGATGTTTTAAAATCTTCCCTAAAGCCCTATCACGATTTTAAAAGACTGCTGACCGCCGGTGTATTGACAGAAAACGATGCGGAGAAGATCATCGAGCGCATAACCGCTACCACCGACAGGAAACGTTTGCAAGTTTGGTTAAAGGAAAATTACGGCAGCCTGTCCGATGAAGATATTGCTTATATTTCAAAGCTTAAATATTCGGATTACGGCAGACTGTCAAAAAAGCTTCTTGACGGCATCTGCGAGATCGACAGCGATACAGGAGAGGCTTCAGACTGCACCGTTATTTCTGCGATGTGGGAAAAGCAGCAAAACCTTATGGAGCTGTTAAGCGAAAAATACGGCTTTGCCGCATTTATTGAAGAGCTCAACAATGAATATTACGGAAAAAATCCCAAAACATTAACGGAAAAATTAGAGGATTGGTATGTCCCTACCGCTGCCCGCCGCACTATAATAAGAGCCTTGGATATTGCAAAGGAAATAAAGCATATTATGCAGGGCGAACCGAAGAAAATATTTATAGAAATGGCAAGAGGCGGCGGAATTAAAGGAAAAACCACTAAATCAAGAAAGGCTTCCATAAAAGAATTTTTGGAAACGGCAAGAGAATTTGCCGATAACTCGGAAATCGACCGCTTGGAACAGCAATTAGAGGACTTCAACGACAGCAATTTGCGTTCCGAAAAGTATTACCTATACTTTACGCAGTTAGGCAGATGTATGTATTCGGGCGAGGCTATAAACCTCGACCGGATTGGCAACGACAGCATTTATAACATTGACCATATTATTCCTCAAGCAAAGAAAACCGATGACAGTTTAAATAACAAGGTGCTTGTAAAGTCAGAGCTTAACGGTGCTAAAAAGGACGATTATCCTGTTGCTGAAAATATTCGCCATAAAATGTACGGCTTTTGGAAGAGCTTGAAGGAAAAAGGCCTTATCACAGAGGAAAAGTTTAAGAGATTAACACGCTCTGCGCCCTTTACACAAGAGGAATTGTCAGAGTTTATTAACCGACAGATTGTAGAAACCTCACAATCCGCAAAGGCTGCCGCTCTGCTTTTAAAGGAGTTGTTCCCTAATAGTGATATTATTTATGTAAAGGCAGGCTTAGTATCTGAATTTAGGCATGAGTATGACATGATCAAATGCCGTGAGGTAAATGACCTTCATCATGCACAAGACGCATACCTTAATATTGTTATGGGAAATGTTCACGATGTGCTGTTTACAAAAAATCCCGTCAACTTGATTAAAGACGGCAGCAGATATTCTATGAAGATGAAAACATATCTTTCTTGGAATATTAAGCGCAGAGAAAATGAAGCTTGGAATCCTGACAAAAGCTTTGAAATTGTCAAAAAGATGATGAGTAAAAACAGCGTTAGGTACGTTAGGTATTCCTATAAGCCCAAAGGCGGATTTTACAATCAAACCATATATAAGGCAGCACCGGATTTGATCAGGACTAAAAAAGACCTTGAAACGGAAAAATACGGCGGATTTAACTCATCGAGCATAAATTATTTTGTTCCCGTAAAATTCGGCGAGCCGTCTGTCTGCATTATGTCTGTGGAATTGTTGTATGCAAAACGATTTGCGGAAGATAAGAATTTTGCGGCAGAATACTGTGCCAAAGCCTTGTCCGACATGCTTTCAAGGGAAATAAGATCGGAGAATATCACTTTTCCGCTGGGAAGCAGGATAATCAAGAAGGACGCACTTATAGAAATAGACGGATGCAGATATAATATTTCCTGTAAATCCAACAAAGGCAGAACCTTGGGCATAACCCTTGCAGAATCGCTGATAGTGGACAGGAGCATTTACGATTATATTAAGAAAGTAGTGGGATTTCTTGAAAAAAGTGAGCACACCGCCAAGTTTAAAGTGTCAAAATACGACGGGATCACAAAAGATAAAAATGTTGAGGTTTTTTCTGTTTTAAGCCAAAAATGTATAAGCAAGCCTTTTAACTGTTTCTTAGAAAAATTGGGAAAGAAGATAGCATTGCAAGCGGAAAAATTTGCAGCGCTCACCGTTGAAGAACAAGCTCTATTGATAGAACAGCTTGTGCTTTTGCTTAAAACAGGACGTTCATGCGGATGCAATTTACAGCTTATAGGAGAAAGCAAGCAGGCAGGGGTAATTACAATGAATTCGACCTTAAATAAGATAAAAGGGTTAAAATCCGTCTATATTATAGACCAATCCCCCACAGGTTTATTGGAGAAACGCTCTCCCAACCTTTTAGAGCTATGAGCTGGCGAACAGTAATAATCTCAACCCGTGCAAAATTGGATTATAAAATGGGTTACTTGGTTGTGAGAACCGATGAAAAAACAAGCAGAGTAAGCTTGGAGGAAATCTCGGTTCTCATAATTGAGAACACGGCAGTTTCTATTACAGGCTATCTTATGTCCGAGCTTATTGACAACAAAGTAAAGGTGATTTTTTGCGACCACAGACGGAATCCCTGCGCAGAACTGGTAGCCTATTACGGCTGCCATGACTGCTCCGAAAAAATGCGGAAGCAGATCAAATGGACAGATGATATAAAGGCTGATGTTTGGACGCAGATAGTTGCAGAAAAGATACGAAAGCAGTACGAATTTTTGCAGGAGCTTGGAAATACAGAAGAAGCGGATTTGCTTAAGAGCTATGTAAAAGAAATAGAATACAACGATGCTACCAACCGTGAAGGCCATGCGGCAAAGGTGTATTTTAATGCGCTTTTTGGAATGGGGTTTACAAGAAGTGCCGATTGCTTTACCAACGCAGCATTAAATTATGGCTACAGCATTATTTTGTCGTCGTTTAACAGAGAATGTGCCGCCAACGGATACCTCACCCAATTAGGCTTATTTCACGATAATATGTACAATTTCTTTAATCTTTCCTGTGATTTAATGGAGCCTTTCAGAATACTTATTGACAGAAATGTCAAGGCAAACAAATATACTTCCTTCGGACCCGAGGAAAAACATAAATTAGCGGTAGTTTTAAAGGACAGCGTTATTATAAACGACAATGTCCAATATGTGTCAAATGCCATAAAAATATACTGTAAAAGTGTTTTTGACGCAATAAATGACGGCGATGTTTCTCAAATTAAATTTTACAAAATAATCAAGGAGAAGCAAGAGGGTGAGCTATAGATTTATGAGGGTATTTGTGTTTTTCGATCTGCCTGTTGTCACCTTGGAAAACCGCAGAAATTACACAAAATTCAGAAAATATCTTATAAAAAACGGCTTTATTATGATGCAGGAATCGGTGTATTGCAGAATGGCATTAAATCAAAATTCCGCAAGAATAATTGCCGATAATTTGCGAAGAAACAAGCCGCCAAACGGCTTAGTGCAGGTGCTTTGCGTAACGGAAAAGCAATTCTCCAAAATGGAATTTATAACAGGTGAATTTAACAGCGATGTTATAGACAGCGACGAAAGGCTTGTGATTTTATGAAGCTGGTTTATCCCCTTTTGAATTTGGATATGGATTTTGAGGAAAACTCGATAAACAGTTTGATTATAGAAAATCAAAAAATGTTCAGCGAGGTGATAACCGATCTTTACAATCAAATTGAGGGATATGAAGGGGAATTGGTTATATCGGAAAACTATGCGCCGATAGAAGCAAGAAAAAATGTTGAGCTTATTACACAGTTTATACCGTTTACGCTGAACAAAAAAGATATTTTGACAAAGCTGTACGAGGAGATGCAAAAGAACGCTGTAAGTCCCGAAATGTTAGAGAGGACCAACGGTATATTAGCGGAGCTGGAGCGGTATATTTTTGATATTTCAAATATTTTTGAAAACGAGCTTGAATGTACCGTTCCCTCCGATATTGTGCCCTTGCTTAAAATGTTTAACATAAGCTTTTGCGACAGCGACAAAGATCTTTGTGAAAAGCTTTTGGATCATTTTGACTTAGCTGAAAGATACAAAAATAAAAAGCTTTTTATTACCGTTAACTTAAGAAGCTATATTGATAATGAAAAGGCTGAACTATTCTTTAAAAATGTCATAATGCGAAAAACAGCCTTGCTTACTATTGAAAATTATGCTTATAAAAAGCTTGATTATGAAAAAAGAACCATTATTGATGAGGATTTATGTATAATTTGAAGCAAAGACTTTAAAATTCTTTAAATATGTGATATAATTATTATAATCTAAAATTACACGAGCTCGTAGTGGGGCTTTCTCGGATTTGAGGTTTGAGAGTTGTGTAATTTTAGAGGGTAGTA
>JAMPBF010000125.1 GCA_023666805.1 Bacillota bacterium | reverse complement strand
CTTTAAATCTCCCGAAATATCGCCTTGTATCTCGGCGCCGCCCCAAATCTCCACATTTACGGTCTTTTCGGGGATCTCGGGGACAATAAGGCTTATTTTGTTATCCTTGCCGCATTCCTCCCGGGATAATACCCTGCTGCCGACGCACTGAACAACTCTCAGCTTGCCGTCGTCGGGAATATCGGTCAAGACAGGAGCCGCCGCATTTTCTTTCTCGTTATCAAAGAAAAGCGTATCCATGGATATTCCGAAAAAATCGGCTATTTGGGGGAGCAGGGATATATCGGGATAAGACAGGTTGTTCTCCCACTTGCTTACAGCCTGAACGGTAATACCTAATTTTTCAGCCAAGGCTTCTTGGCTGATGTTCATTTCGCGGCGCTTTCTTTTGATGACCCCGCAGATTTTTAATTCCATTGTGAAAATTCCTTTCATCTTATTTTTTATTACCTTGACATATATTTTTTTATTTGCAAATAAATTCGATGATTTTATTTTATCACAATCGGCTGAAAATTGCCATACACCGTTGATTGAATTTATTCAACCTACGGTTGATAAAAAATAATATCGGCTTATTTTTTAAAAAATCATGCGATGTGATTTTTGAGAGGCATTTGGCTTTACAAAGCTTTTTGTTGACATTTATTTTAAATTATGCTATCATTGTAATACTAATCAAAAGGGAGGAAAAAATATGAATGACATGATTTTAATAAGACCCGAAGAAAAATATGCCGACGATATTAAAGCCTACAGGCAGGAGCTTTTGGATTCAGGCAGCAGCATGGACGGCTGCGGACCTCTCAGGAGAATGGAAGAGCCTGCGGAATGGATAGAGTATTCACTGCTTGGCGAAAAAAAGGAAAGCTGCCCCGAGCACCTTGTTCCCTCCACACAGTTCTTATATGTGCGCAAGACTGATGATAAAATTGTGGGTATGATCCAAGTAAGGCACTATTTTAATGAATACCTTGAGAAATATGCGGGACATATCGGTTACTCGGTAAGACCCTCGGAGAGAAGAAAGGGCTATGCAAGGGAAATGCTGAAAGCCGCCCTGCCCTATTGCAAACAGCTTGGTATCGACAAGGTTATGTTAGCCTGCGTAGACAGCAACGAGGCAAGCAGAAGGACGATACTGTCAAACGGCGGAGTGTATGAAAAAACCGTTTACGAGCCTAAAAACAGCGTGAATTTGGAGCAGTATCTGATAAAGCTTTGAGCTGTCTCAATTATAATTTGTTCAAAAAATGAAAATTATCTATTTCCTATTGACATTATAATAAAAGTTGGCTATAATAGTCATTGAACAAATGATGAACAAATTTGGGAAGGACTATTTAAAGATTATTTTATGAGGAATAATTTAAATGGATAAAAGTAATATCAGAAAGGAGCAGGCGGAAAGCACAAGGCAGAAGCTTTTGGATTCCGCCAGACAATTGTTTGCCGAAAACGGATATAAGGGCACATCGGTCAGGTCTATCAACAGACGGCTGAATTTAGCGGATGGACTTTTGTACCACTATTTTCCCGGCGGAAAAAAAGAGATATTTCAAACGATCGTTACCCAAAATTTCCGTAAGGTAGCGGAGGAAATACAGGAAAAGCAGTATGAGGACCGCAGGGATATTCCCCTGGAGAAAATTTTGGAGGACGCCTTTTCGGAATTTACAAGCACCGTCGAGGAAAATATCGATATTATCAGAATAATACTTAAGGAAAACAATGTCGCCGAATTTATTTCCAAGGAAAATATTATGGCGACCGTAAGCTGTAATAAAAAACGCATTTCGGATTTTCTCAAAGCGAGATCCGACATGGGCGAGATTGGCGTATTTGACTTTGAAAGCGCTGCCGACGCAGTTTTAGCGGGACTTGTAAACTATATTCTAATAAAGTCCATGGAGCTGCCCTCGTCGGAATTCAGCACGGAAAGAGCGAAAAAAATAATTAAATACAATGTAGATCTATGGAAAAAGAAAGGAACATAATATGCTTCAACTTAAAAACGTGGTAAAAAAATACGGCGAAAAGGAAAATCAAGTCACCGCCTTAAACGGGGTAAGCATTTCCTTCCGCGAGAACGAGTTTGTGGCGATTTTGGGACATTCCGGCTGCGGCAAGACCACCATGCTGAATATTATCGGCGGACTGGATCACTGCACCGAGGGAGATCTTATTATCAACAACGTTTCCACCAAAAAATTCAAGGACAGGGACTGGGACGCTTACCGCAACCACTCGATAGGCTTCATCTTCCAAAGCTACAACCTTATCCCCCACCAAACGGTATTGGCGAACGTGGAGTTGGCGCTTACCATTTCAGGCATTTCCAAATCCGAAAGAAAGAAAAGAGCCACCGAGGCGCTGAAAAAGGTGGGACTTGGAGATCAGCTCCACAAAAGACCCAATCAGATGTCGGGCGGACAAATGCAGCGAGTGGCGATTGCAAGAGCGCTGATAAACAATCCCGATATTCTTCTTGCCGACGAGCCTACGGGCGCATTGGACAGCGAGACCAGCATACAGGTCATGGAGCTTTTAAAGGAGATCGCCAAGGACAGGCTGGTAATTTTGGTCACGCACAACCCGGAACTGGCGGAACAGTATGCCACAAGGATCGTCAGGGTCAAGGACGGCAATATTGTAAGCGATTCCGACCCCTTTGACCCTCCCAAAGCGAAGGAGGAGGTAAAGGCTAAGAAAAAGCGGGTATCCATGTCCTTTTTCACCGCTGTTTCCCTGTCACTCAACAACCTGCTCACAAAAAAAGGAAGGACGCTTTTGACCTCCTTTGCGGGCTCTATCGGCATTATAGGCATCGCCCTTATCTTATCCCTGTCAACGGGTATAAACAACTACATAAATGCGGTGCAGGAGGAGACATTGTCCTCCTATCCCATCAGCATAGAAAAAGAGACCACCGACCTCGGCGGCATGTTCAGCACTATAATGGACAGGCACGAATCCGATGACGGGCAGGAGGACGCAGACGCTTCCAAGGAATTTGAAACCGTCCGCGCAAACACCGACGTTTACGAGGTATTCAACGCTTTAAACTCTTCAGCCAAGCAGACCAACAACATGAAGGCGTTTAAGGAATATGTGGATTCCTGCGAGGAAATACAGAGCAACGCCAGCGCAGTGTCCTATTCCTACAACACGAAATTGCCTATTTACACCGACGATGCGGCGGGCAATATCATAAAATCGGATCTGATGGAAACAATGACCTCTGCTTGGGGATATGACGGCATGAGCGAAATGACCTCCTCTTCCACCTCCTCTCTTGCATCGGCTTCAATGAGCGGCATGGATATGTGGGAGGAAATGCTCCCTGCGGATAACGGCGAGGGGATCAACGAAATACTGTACAATCAGTACGATTTGATTTACGGAAGCTGGCCGCAGAATTATGACGAGGTGGTATTGATACTTACCCGAAGAAACGAGCTGCCCGACATAGTAACGTTCGCCTTGGGCTTAAAGGACACCGAGGTAATGCCCGACCTTGTTAAAAAAGTAATGACGGGAGAGGTAGTAGAGGATTACGGTCAGACCGAGTGGACCTATCAAGAGCTGTGCGACAAGGAGTTCAAGCTTATCCTTCCCTGTGAATACTATCAGAAAAGCGAAGGCGGAACGGGATATATCGACCTTACCGAAAACGAAACGGGTCTTGAATATCTCTACAATTCCGAGGATATAGGCTTGAAGCTTAAAATAACCGGCTTTATCCGTCCCAACGAAAACGCTACCTCAACCATGCTTCAGGGCTATTTGGGGTATACCAAGGCTCTTACCGATTACGTTATAAACAAGACCAACCAAAGCGATATAGTAAAGGCGCAGCTTGACGATCCCGACACGGACGTTATATTGGGACTGCCCTTTAAGACAGATGATTACGCCGAGCCCTCCGACGCCGAAAAGTCAGATAAGGTCAACGATTTTCTAAAAGGCATTGACAATGTAAAAAAAGCGGAGATATACAAGTACATTATGTCCATACCAGACAGCGGAGAAATGGAGGCTTACGTTCAGCAGTATCTTGCTCAGGTCACCAGAGAGGACATTGAGGCGCAGGTTTCCGCAAACTATGCCCAAAGCATGGGGGTTGACGCAGAATCGATCCTTTCATATATAGGTCAGATGAGCGACGATGACTTGTTCGGCTATGCGGGCGAAGCGATCGCCGAGCAGTACAAGGCGCAGTACGGGGCAATGGTGGAGCAGCAGCTTGCGGCAATGACCATCGAGCAGCTTGCGGCGGCGCTGGATATGGCGGAGCTTAACGCAGAGCAGTACGGCGAGCTTTTCGAGGAATATACTCCCGACGAGTTTTCAAATTCAAGCTATGACAGCTGCCTTTCGCTTTTGGGCTATGCGGACTTCGACGACCCCACGTCTATCAGGATATACGCAAAAACCTTCCGAGACAAGGACGCAATTTCCGAAGCAATAAGCGCATACAACGATTCGGTATCCGAGGAGAATGAAATAAAGTACACCGACTATGTGGCGCTTCTTATGTCCTCTATCACGGATATTATCAGCGGCATATCCTATCTGCTGATCGCCTTTGTAAGCATATCCTTAGTGGTTTCTTCCATAATGATAGGAATTATCACATATATTTCCGTGCTGGAGCGCACGAGAGAAATCGGTATTCTCCGAGCTATCGGCGCTTCCAAGAAGGATATTTCCACCGTGTTCAATGCCGAGACCCTGATAGTTGGCTTGGTATCCGGTGCGATCGGTATCGGCGTTACTCTGCTGCTGATCATTCCCATAAACATCATTCTTTACAGCGCAACGGGCATTGAGGGACTTAAGGCGGTGCTGCCGCCTGTGGCTGCGGTAATATTGGTGGTCATAAGCATGATACTTACACTTATTGCAGGCGTAATACCTTCAAGAGTGGCGGCGAAAAAGGATCCCGTGGAGGCTCTGCGCACCGAGTAATTTCCGCATATCCCAATCGGAAATTTTAAGGTTACATTTTTGGCGGCAATCAAAAACAATTGATTGCCGCCAATTCTGTTTTTGTGAATTTTGACGGAAAAAATTGTAAAATGCAACAATAAAAAAATTTAAAATAACTCTTGCAAAATAAAAGCAAGTATGTTATCATATAAGTTGAGAAACTGTATATCTATATGGTTTTTCGAGGTTGTACTATCTTTATATTACTTTTAGGTTGTACTTTTTACTTTGGGTTGTAGGTTTTAAAAATGCGAAAGGAGGGAAAATCATGCAGCTTGAAGCTATTGCCGAAAAAGCGTATCAGGCTAATTCGGTATCCGACACAAGCAATGTTGAGTCAGTGAGAAAAGAGCTCAATCAGCAGCTTACTAAGCCTGTGAAGAAAACCACAGACGCTGAGAAAAAGGGAGACGGCTTCATCGGCGACTGCCCTGCATGTCAATGCGAAAAGTGCCGCAAAAGACGTTATCAGGACGGCTCCAATGACAGCAGAGTTTCCTTCCAAATGCCAACGGTTATGGATCCCGTTAAGGCGAAAACCAGGGTCATGGCTCACGAAATGGAGCATGTTCGTGCGGAACAGCATAAGGCGAAGCAGGAGGGCAAGGTCGTTATCAGCCAGTCTGTAAGAATTATGAACGACCGCTGCGAGGAATGCGGAACGAGCTACGTAAAGGGCGGCTTCACTCGAACCGTCACCAGACCAAGCTTGGTGGAATTTCGCAAGGTTATTTCGGGAACTCTCGACAGTAACAAGAAAAGCGGGAAAAAGCTCATCGGCATTGCTTAAACAATAAAATAAAGGCTGTTGACCAAGGTTGACAGCCTTTTTTCATGTTTAATCCGAATTATTGCAACCTGATTATTAAAAATTGCGTTATAATATATGAAGTCGGCTTGAACAAATTACAAAAGGAAGTGAAAAATTGGACGAAAACAATCTGCTGCAAGAGCTTAAAAAGGGCAGTACGCAGGCGTTAAGCGAGCTTATTGTAAAATACACTCCCTTTGTTTCCTCCGTTATCGTCCGTATTCTTCCGGGCAGGAAGGAGGATACGGAGGAGCTTTGCGAGGACGTTTTTGTAACGCTGTGGGAAAATCGGCAAAAGGTCGAAGCAGGAAAAATCAAGGC
Source organism: Bacillota bacterium (assembly GCA_023666805.1). GTDB lineage: Bacteria > Bacillota > Clostridia > Oscillospirales > Ruminococcaceae > Ruminiclostridium_E. Next base: position 1,758 of record JAMPBF010000125.1, on the reverse strand, counting down.
TTACTTGGCTGTAATAGCAAGAAACAAGGCTTTCAGCTTTTTGCGGAAAAACTGCGACGATCTGCCTTTGGAAGAGGACATACTGCTTTTTGACAGTGAAAATCTACAGCAAAGGGCGGAGCAAAAGGAATTGGCGGAAATTGTAAGCACCGCTCTTCACAGCCTCGGCACTGCGCAAAGAGAGCTTTTTGTACGGCACTATTACTACGGTCAAGCCGTAAAGGAAGCGGCGGCAATTATGGGCATAAACGAGTCCACGGCAAAGTCCTGGCTCAAGAGAGGTCGGGAGAAGCTAAAGGAAGTGCTGCTGAAAAGCGGCTTTGACTATGATGAAAGCATAAACTGAAGGAGGATCTATTATGAAAGTTTCCGAAATAATGGACAACTACATCGATAACGAATTTTTGATAGAGGGTCAAGGCAATGTAAGCACCGACGAGGTTTTAAAGGGCGTTTTAAGCAAAATAAAAAAGCCCGTCAAGCTGAAAGCCAAGATCGTTGTCATTGCGGCGGCGGTGGCAATACTCGGAGTGATCACGGCGGCTTCCCTGCCGGGAGGATTTTTAACAACCAAAATGGGAGCGGAAATATCTTGGGGCGAGGTCGTCGGATCAGGAGCCGTCGGGGATCCAGTTTTACCTTATGTCATAGAGGAGGACAGAGTTTATTTTATCGTTGACGGACTTCACGAGGATATTACCGATTATATAAACAGCGGCGAGATCTACAGCTATTGCTTTACGGATACCGACAGTGCGGCGGTGGAGCATAAGGGAATATTAATGGTAAAGGGACCTATGGACGATATAGTTTTCGGCGAGGCATATTTTGACAGCGACCCTTCTACGGGATCCGACAGTTATGTAAAATGCGGCAGCTTGGAGCGGGAAGACGGCTGGATGGACGAATTTTATCGGTGCGTACAAGAATACCGGGAGCAGATAATAGAGGAATATCGGTCGGAAGCGGAGAAAAACGGTTAAGTATCACATTGCGGCGTTAAGCAATCATTCTTAACGCCGCAATTTATGTGCTATATTGACAAAATAACGTCAATTTTATTGTGCATAATTACCAATTATTTTTCCCTGTTTTGGTTATTATTTTTTAAAGCTACAAAATTGAGGAAAAATCATTGACTATTTTGAGAAATGCTGCTATATTGTAAGTGAGGGGCGGATAAAAATATAAAGACCCCATGCAGAACAAAACGAGAAAGGAATATTATTATGGAAAACGATGTTATCATTTTGGAAGAAAATCAGGATAACCGCTTTGAAAGCATAACGATTACCGAAGGATATAAGGGAACGATGGATATGGACGATGAAAATCCTTGGTTCTTCGTAGCGGTCAATGCGGGCGTGGCTTGATCATAGCTGTTATTGCGATCCATTAAGTAAAAAAGAGGTTTTTCAGCCTCTTTTTTATTTTTTTGAAACTTTTTCGGATCATTTTCCGTTCTTATATATGAAAGCAGCTTTCGGAAAGGAGAGATAAAATGCAGGAGGAAAAATTGATAGGTTCCTTGCAAAAGGGCGACACGGCGGCGCTTGACAGACTTATCAAGCAGTATAACAGATATGTTTCCTCGATCATCGGAAGAATAATCGGAGCAAACAGGGTCGCCGACTGCGAGGAGCTGACCGCCGACGTTTTCCTTGCGGTTTGGAACAACCGAGATAAGCTGCAGCAAGGCAAAATCAAATCCTACTTGGGGAAAATAGCCAGAAACAGAGCCTTCGACCTGTTAAGGCA
>JAMPBF010000124.1 GCA_023666805.1 Bacillota bacterium | reverse complement strand
CTTGCAAAATAAAAAAAATTATGTTAAAATAAACAGTAGCAAGAAACATCGGCATCCTTTTCACAAATATTTTATCACACAAGACAGCTTTTTGCAAGCGCCGCAGTTGACCTACAACGCCGCAGGCCTCAAAAAGACCTGTTCCCAAGGAGTAAACAATGGATATTCAGCGTTCCGGAGAGGATTATTTGGAAACCATATACATTTTGCAGCAGCGCACGGGCTATGTCCGCTCTATTGATATTGCCAACGAAATGGGCTACTCCAAGCCCAGCGTAAGCAAGGGCATGAGTATCCTCAGAGAGCTTGGATATATCACTATGGCTCAGGACGGACAGATAAAGCTGACGAAAAGCGGCTCAAAGCGGGCGCAGGAGGTTTATTCCAGACATCTGCTCATAAAGGATTTCTTTATAAGAAAGCTGGGCGTAAACGCAACCACGGCGGAAATAGACGCCTGCAAGGTCGAGCATGTTATCAGCGAGGAAACCTATTTAAGACTTCGGGAGTTTATGAGCGACGATTCTTCGGAGCAGGAAAAGAGTTAATTTTAATTCGGACAACAAAAGATCGCAAGCCTCGGGCTCAAAATTGGGCTTGAGGCTTTTTACTATTTTTTACTGTATTAAATAAGCTGCTGCCACGGTATTTCCGTAAGCTCGGCGTCAAGCCGGGTTTTCAAATCCTCCGAACCGTCACAGGCTCCGAAATAAAGCGCCGCATAAAAATCGGGACGTTGACAGCAGAAAAAGCTCTCCCCTGCGGTGTCTGCCGTGTCAAAGCCTTTGGTAAAGCCTATCCCGCTTTGCTTCACCATGCTTTCCTTTTTGCACCAAAGCTGCCGCAGGAATTGCTGCCTGTCAGCGGCGGCTTGATACTGCTCCCACTCTCGGGGGGAGCATATTCTCGGGGCGGCTTTTTCGTTGACCGTGCGGTTGTCTATGATGTCAAAGCCTATCTCCCCGCTGCTTGCGGCTGCACCCACGGCGGTTTTACAGTGACTGAGGCTGAAAAAAAGGTCAAGCTGTGAAAAATACGGCTTGTCCGCTTTTTTATATGTAAAGGGAGCTTGGTCCTTTAAACCGAACTCCTTTTCCGTAAGCATTTGCAGCAGCAGGTAAGCGAAAACGCTGTTTATCCTGTCCGAAAGCCTTTTTTTCGCCGAATATTCTCTGCGCCAATCGGGAATGAGGGCTTCCGCCTTATCCAAGGCTTTGCTGTCGATCCCCTCGGTGGCGGTTATATATATTTTTGCGTTTTTCATAATTTTACAGCCGTCCTTTGTTTGAGCCTTCGAGCTTAGGCGTTTGATCGAGGAAATCTTGCCGCTGTCGGAAAAATTATGCTTCCCCTCCGCATTTTGCGGGAATATTGATATTGCCGACGGTATAGCCCTGCTGTCTCCAATAGTCTATAATGTCGCCCAAAGCACTTGCGTTCGCCTGCGATACCGCATGCAAAAGGTAAACGCCGCCGTCGTGAGTTGAAGCGGTCACGGCGTCGAACGCCTCCTGCGCCGACGGCTGATCATTCATATCCCAATCCCGATAGGCAAAGCTCCAAAACACGCTTGTGTAGCCCAATTCCGACACCTGCTTCAAGGTTCTTTCGCTGAACTCGCCCATCGGAAAGCGAAAAAGGGTCATTTCATAGCCGAAATTGTCCTTGACATAGCTGTGAAGGGCGGTGATCTCCTCTTTTATCTGTTCCTCACTGCATTTGGGAAAGCTTGGGTGGGTGCAGCTGTGATTGCCTACGGTGTGACCCTCCTTTATCATTCTTTCCACCAGCTCGGGGGAGGATTTGCAATAATCGTAGGTCACAAAAAAAGCCGCCTTTGCGTTTTTCTCCCGCAGAGTATCCAAAATCTCGGCGGTACAGCCGTTTTCGTAGCCCTCGTCAAAGGTGAGGTAAAGGGTTTTGTTTTCGGAAAGATCTATAAACAGCGAGGAATAATCCTCGTACTTCTTTTGAGCGTTGACCGCATCCAAGGGGCGGTTCAGGGTATCCTTTTCCCTGCCCAAGCCCCAGCCTACAAGACCGTTATCCAGTCCCGCATAGCTAACATCTATCTTCATTGCGTCTTCATCGGGGGTGCCCCTCATTCTGCCTTCATCGGAGGCGGCGGGGATCTCCTGCTCGCTGTTGCCTGCCTGCTGCGTTCCGTCCCGGGTTTGGACTGCGCCTCCGCTTACATTTTTGTTTGCGCAGCCGCAAAGCAGTATCGACGACAATGCTGCCGCAGATAATAAAAGAAATCTTATTTTCATTTCAGCCCGTCCTTTCAGCTTTGTGTTATTCTATTGCTATTTTGCTGATAAGGGGCTTTTATATTCCTTTTTATTTTTGCTAAATTATGGGGACTGCAAAAAACGACCGAATTTTATCGGTCGCTTGTGCATTAAATAAATCAAACAATCACTCCGCATCGAGATAGTTTCTTACCAAGGATTGGAGCAGCTCGTCCCGATCAATGTGCCTTATAAGGCTGCGCGCATTTTTATAGGTGGTGATATAAGTAGGATCTTCGGAAAGGATATAGCCTACAAGCTGATTTATAGGATTGTAGCCCTTTTCGTTAAGAGCCTCATATACCGTGTTTAAAATTTCCTTCATTTCGGTTTCCCGTTCGTCCCTAACCGAAAAGGTCATGGTTTTCTCATGCATAAAAATCTCTCCTTTGATGGCGTAATCATAATTTATAAGGCGAATTTTGCGGTTTTAATCTTACTGTTTAAAATTTTTGTGCAAAATCACTTAAATATATTTTATATATTATACACTAAAATTGATCAAGATACAACCCTTTTTTACAAAAAAATAAAAAAACGAGTAATTACAAAATATAGCCGATTTTTTATTAATATTCACTATTGCTTTTATTAATCATTATTGATATAATTATATCATTAAGGTTAGATTATCGTGGCTAAGTCTATACTTTTCCGTCAAAATGCACTAATTGTTATTCCGACGGCTGCGTCGGCAGGCTAAAGCATACCGTTTTATTTAACCTATTATCTATTCAGAGTTTTCGGAGGGCTTTATGGCAGGATCAAAAAACAATAACACTACAAGCAATAACAGTGCCAACGTTGACCCTAACGGCGGATTCAAGACCGTCGCTTTCGGCTTTGACAAGAACGATGTCACCATGTATATCGCTTCCCTAAGGAAAAAGATGAAGCAGATGGAGGAGGAGTTTGACCAAAAGCTCACCTTAGCTGTGGAGAACCCCGCCGCTTCCAACGAGGCTTTAAAGCGGGAGCGGGACAACATTCGGGCTGAAATGGAAAGAACCTGGTCCGATAAAATCAACGACCGCAATATTATAATAAAGCAGCAGCAAAGGGATTTAGACGAGGTGACCAAGCGGGCGGAGGACTTAAAGGTCAAAAACGAAGCCCTCAGGGGTCAGCTTTCCTCTGCCATTTCCGCAGCGGCAGCCGCAAATGCAAACCGCAAGCCGGGCGCTGTCGGCGAGGAGGATTCCGAGGAGGTTGCCAAAGCCAATGCGGACGTGCTGGCGCAGGCCGAGGAACAGAAAGCGCTGGCGCAGGAGTATAAGTCTCGTTCCGAGAAATTCAAGAAGCTGGCCGAGGAATATCAGGCTGAAATCATTCAGTTTAAGGCCAATGCGGATCAGTACAAGGAAAACGCTCTTCAATACAAGGACAACGCCGAGCAGTACAAGGTCAACGAGGAGCTTTACAAATCCAATGCGGAGCAGTACAAGGCAAGCGCAGAGCAATATAAGGCAAACGCCGAAAAATACAAGGCCGCCGCAGAGCAGTATAAATCCAACGCCGAAAAGTACAAGGCGGCAGCGGATCAATACAGGGAATGGGCCGAAAAGTACAAAGCCGAGGTGGAAAAGCTGCAAACAGGCGCCAAGGATCTGTACGAAAAGCTTAAAGACAGCTTGGGTCCCATTGCCGAGCTGGCGGGTGCGTCCGTTTCGGACGGTGAAAAAATTTGGGAAACCGTATCGGGCGTTACTCTTGAGGAGATCCCCCACATTGCCGTAGAGGGCGTTGAAGAGCCCGAGGAAATCGATGTTTCCGAGCCTGCGCCCGTGCAGATCGCCGAGCCTAAGCCCGTGCAGATCGTCGAGCCCGAGATCAAGGAGCCGGAAGAGCCCGAAAAGTCCATTGACGAGCTTACAGCCAAGCTGGAATCCGTGGCTTCCGAATCCGCAGAGGAAATTGCCGCAGCCAAGCTCGAGGAGCAGAGAGCCAGCGCTAAAATTGCCGAGGAGGAAGCGGCAGCTGCCGCAAGCATTATCGAGGATAATGCTGTCGAGGCAGAGGCAGAGCCCGCTGCCGCCGATGATTCCCTTTCAAGCATAATCAGCGACGATTTGGGCGACCTTATGGCTGACGACGATATGGCTTCGTTGGTAGAGGAGGTTTCCGCCCCTGCACCGGAGCCTCCCAAGAAAAAGGCTAAAAAGCAGGAAAAGCCTGTTCCTGCACCCGCAGTCTTTGATCCCTTTGCCGACGAGGACGACGATCTGAGCTCGCTTTTGGCAGATCCCTCCGCCGAATCCGTAATAAGACCCGCAAACAGCAAAAGCAGTGCGGAAGATGATTTTGCCGATCTGCTGGCAACGGGAGACGACAGTATTTCGGACGATTTGAAGGACTTCCTGATCACCGACGACAGCGAAAAGCCCGAGGTAGGCGGCGAGCTTGATCCAAGCTTGCTTTCGGATATTGTTATCGATCCCTCAGACGCAGACAACAACGGTGATTTAAGCGAAATGCTCCAAGAAAAGGCTGCCAGCGAATACTCCCAGTTCGGAGATCTGTTTGTCGAGCCCGTGGAGGATCCCGACAACCAGTTTGAGATACGTGCGGAAAGCGATAACTCTATCGACGAGCTGAAGAGCGAATCGTTGTCGGCTAAGAAAACCGCCGGCAAAAAGGAAGAGGATCCCTTTGACTTTACCTTTAACGACGAATCGGACGACGACGATATGAGCACCGACCTGTAATCGGTGGGATCATAACGCTGTTATCCTAAAAGGGGTTTATTGCTCCCACAGTAAATCCCGAAGATTTTGGCGCAAAGCCCTTGTTGAAAGGCAGGGAGCAAGCCCGCAGGAATATGCCGTATTTCAAAGCTTGCGACGCAAAAATTCGGCAAGGGAGCAAGCAAAAAATCAAGAGCTGATTGGGGGAGCAATAATAATGCCCATAACAGTTGACACATCGGAGCTTCAGCTTATCGCTCCCACCTTAAGAGCGGGAGACAAGGTTCTTTTGAGCGGTACCGTCTACACCGGAAGAGACGCCGCCCACAAAAGATTTAAACAGCTGATCGAGGAAAACAAGCCCCTTCCCTTCCCCTTGGAAAACTCCACCGTTTATTATGCGGGACCTACGGGGACTAAGGAGGGAATGGTCATAGGCTCTTGCGGTCCGACCACCTCGGGCAGAATGGATCCTTATGCGCCGCAGCTTTTGGATCTTGGAATGAAGGGCATGATCGGAAAGGGCGAGCGAAGCCCCAAGGTCGTAGAAGCGATCATAAAAAACAAAGCGGTTTATTTTTGCGCTATCGGCGGAGCGGGAGCTTTGGCCTGTAAGTGTATCGAAAGCTGCGAGGTTATAGCTTTTGAGGACTTGGGCTGCGAAAGCGTAAAAAAGCTTTACATAAAGGATTTTCCCCTTACCGTCGCCATAGATTGCAGCGGCGGAAATCTGTTTGAATCAGGCAGGCATCGGTATCAGCATATCGAAAATCAATAATCTACAAGGCAGCACCGCATCTCGGCTTTCATTATATCTACCCGTGCTGCTTTGTCTATTATGACGGAAAAAACCATGGAAATTACTGCAATTTTACCTAATAACTAACCAAATTTTATGGTATATCTAACAAAATTTTGAAAGTTTTGAATTTTTGTTCATTTTTTGATTGACTTATTATATTATTAATGTTATAATTAGGGCTGTATAACAGCACTTTGATAAAATGTTAAATTATTCAAGCTGTTTTAATACCGGCTTTTTGTTTAAAATATAAGCTTTGCTGTATTTAACAAAAAACGTATAGACAGCAGAATATCAAGGGGAATCGGAATGACCGATGAGCAGCTATTAATCAATGCGGCAACTGCCGAAAAAAACGGCGTTCCCGCCGAAAAAAACAAATATACCGCTTTACTGATCGCCAAATATATTCCTTTGATCAAGGCTAAAGCCCGCTGCTTTGAGAGCTCGCGGGTGGAGATTGACGATTTGGTCTCAGAGGGATTTTTGGGGCTGTTAAACGCTATACGCTGCTATAATCCGGAAAAGGGATCATTTGCGGCTCTCGCCTCAACCTGCATATCCAATAAGATGAAGTCCGCAATTGCCAAAAGTTCAAATTCCATGCTTGAAATGTCGGTAGACGAATCCGTTCTTGAGGAAATAAGCGATACAAATCCCGCAGCAGAGGACATAATTATTTTGAAGGAAGAAAACAATGAAATGCTGAAGCAGGTAGAGGAAGTGCTTTCGCCTAAGGAAAAGGAAGTCTTTTATCTCTATCTTTGCGCTTACAGCTATAATCAAATTGCCGAAAAGCTTGGCATTTCGGTTAAATCGGTGGATAACGCCATAACCCGCGCTAAAGCAAAGCTGAGAAATTGCTTTCAATAATAAAGAGCATAAATTTTATGCTCCAAGATGACCAAGTAGCTCAAGCCCAGAGCGTTGTTTATCAAAGATGTCGGTTCAAGTCCGTCCGGGTCGGAAAATATTTAAGCGAGGTAAAACAAAATGTACGAAGACAAAACCCTTGTTTGCAAGGACTGCGGAGCGGAATTTGTGTTCACGGCAGGTGAACAGGAATTTTACGCTGAAAAAGGCTTTGTAAACGAGCCCCAGCGCTGCAAGGCATGTCGTGATGCCAGAAAGAGTGCCGGAAGATCCAAGGAAATGTTTACAGCTACCTGCGCTGCATGTGGCCGTGAAGCAAAGGTTCCTTTCCAGCCCCGCGATGACAGACCTGTTTATTGCAGCGAGTGCTTCGCAAAGCAAAAAGGTGAATAATCTGAGATTCCCCGTAAAGGTACGTTTCATTTTTCACCGCAACCCTGATTCCATTTCGGGCATCTGTTAAGCATATATCCGCTGCGGATTAAGGGTAATCGCTTTCTTATCAATATGGGAAAGCTTTAACAAACGTCTTTGCTTTGGCAGAGACGTTTGTTTTTTTGTCAAGTCAAGAGCCGCCGATAAGCGGCGGCTCAGATATTATTACTGGCAATATCCCTTTTTAACTTCAAAAAATGCCTTTTCCCTCTTACATACGGGACAGATCATGGGAGCCTGCTTGCCTGTGTGGATATGACCGCAGTTGCGGCATACCCATACTACCTCGCCGTCCTTGGTGAATACCTTGCCTGTATTCAACTGCTCCAAAAAGCAGTTGAAACGGGCTTCGTGATCCTTCTCGATCTTTGCCACCATATCAAACAATGCGGCAATGTTGTCAAAGCCCTCGCTGCGGGCGGTTTTTGCAAAATCCGCATACATTTCCGTCCATTCGTAATGCTCTCCTCCTGCGGCGTTGGCGAGAGCCTTGGCAGTATCGGCGGGTATTCCCTCGCTCATAAGCGACAGCCAAAGCTCGGCGTGAGCAAATTCGTTGTGAGCGGTCACATCGAAGATCTCTCCTATCTGCTGATAGCCTTCTTTTCTGGCGATCTCTCCGTAGATATTATACTTGTTTCGAGCCTGACTTTCGCCGATAAACGCCGTTTTTAAATTATCCAAGGTTTTTGAGCCTTCAAGCTGCATAAAAACACCTTCCTTTCACTATGATTATTGACAAAAGGAAGGTTATTTATACTGTTTCCGCTTTAAAAGATAGACTTTGTCTATCTTTTAAAGACGCCGCAAAGCGGCGTGCGGCGTTCATCTGCTTTGGGCG
>JAMPBF010000123.1 GCA_023666805.1 Bacillota bacterium | reverse complement strand
ATTGCCGGACATAAGCTGTTCGCTCCCATAATCAATCCCATGACCGGCGAGGTCATGGCGGAGGCAGGGGAGATATTAAAGCTTGACAAAGCCAAGGAAGTCGAGCAGGCAGGCGTTATGGAGGTCATTCTCGACATCGAGGGCAAGGAGGTCAAGGTAGTCGGCAACGGTATGGTGGACATCAAGCCCTATCTTCCCGATACCGTAGATCCCCTTAAGTACGGCATCAACGAAAAGGTCAGCTTTAACGTTTTAAAGGAAATATTGGACACCGCAGACAGCGAGGAGGAGATCAGGGAGGGTCTTGAAAAGAATTCGGACCGCCTTGTCCCCAAGCATATAATCTTAGACGACATCTACGCCACCGTAAGCTATTTCATCAATCTTTGCGAGGGCGTAGGCGACATTGACGACATCGACCACTTAGGCAACAGACGAATCCGCTCCGTAGGCGAGCTGCTCCAGAATCAATTCAGGATCGGCTTTGCAAGAATGGAGAGGGTTATACGCGAAAGAATGGGCATACAGCCTCAAACTCAGGATAAGGAAGGCGAAAGGGAGGCTAAGGAGATCACCCCCAACACCCTGATCAATATCCGTCCCGTGGTGGCGGCGATCAAGGAGTTTTTCGGCTCTTCGCCTCTTTCCCAGTTCATGGATCAGAACAACCCCTTGGCTGAGCTTACTCACAAGAGACGTCTTTCCGCTCTGGGTCCCGGCGGTCTTTCCCGAGACAGAGCGGGCTTCGAGGTTCGCGACGTACATTATTCCCACTACGGAAGAATGTGCCCCATTGAGACCCCCGAAGGACCCAATATCGGACTTATATCATATCTTGCTTCATTTGCAAGGATCAACGAATACGGCTTTATAGAAGCCCCCTACCGCAAGGTAGACAGGGAAAAGGGAGTTGTCACTGACGAGGTCGTTTACATGACCGCCGACGTGGAGGATCTGTACGTTGTGGCTCAGGCAAACGAGCCCTTGGACAAGGAGGGACACTTCGTGCGTCCCCGCGTTACAGCACGTCATCGGGACGAGATTTTGGAGGTTGACAGGGATAAGGTCGATTACATGGACGTATCGCCCCGAATGATGGTTTCCGTTGCCACCGCCATGATACCCTTCCTTGAAAACGACGACGCAAACCGTGCCCTCATGGGCGCCAACATGCAGCGTCAGGCAGTGCCCCTTATGGTCACCCAAAATCCTATCGTGGGAACGGGTATGGAATATAAGGCGGCGGTGGATTCCGGCGTATGCGTGCTTGCAAAGGAAGACGGCATAGTAACAGGCGTTACCGCAGACGAGATCAAGATATTCTCCAACGAGGGCAAGGAACGCAGATACGAGCTGATCAAGTTCAAGCGCTCCAACCAGGGCACCTGCATCAACCAAAAGCCCATAGTCAAGAAGGGCGATGCGGTGAAGAAGGGCGATGTTATCGCCGACGGTCCCGCTACCAGCAACGGAGAGATCTCCCTCGGAAAGAACGCTCTTATCGGCTTTATGACCTGGGAGGGCTACAACTACGAGGATGCGGTTCTCATCAATCAAAAATTGGTTTACAACGACGTTTACACCTCTATCCACATCGAAGAATACGAGCTGGAATGCCGCGATACAAAGCTGGGCGCCGAGGAGATCACGAGAGAGATCCCCAACGTGGGCGAGGACGCACTGAAGGATCTGGACGAGAGAGGCATTATCCGTATCGGTGCGGAGGTTCATGCGGGCGATATTCTTGTAGGTAAGGTAGCTCCCAAAGGCGAAGCGGATCTTACCGCCGAGGAAAGACTGCTCCGAGCCATATTCGGCGACAAGGCAAGAGATGTCCGGGATAACTCTCTGAGAGTTCCCCACGGCGAAAGCGGCGTGATCGTGGACGTAAAGGTATTCGACCGCACCAACTGCTCCGAGCTTTCTCCCGGAGTAAATATGGTGGTTCGCTGCTATATTGCACAGAAGAGAAAAATCAGCGTAGGCGACAAAATGGCGGGTCGTCACGGAAACAAGGGCGTCGTTTCCCGCATACTTCCTCAAGAGGATATGCCCTTCCTTCCCGACGGCACCCCCTTGGATATTGTTCTTAACCCCTTGGGCGTACCTTCCCGTATGAATATCGGACAGGTTCTCGAGGTTCACTTGGGCTACGTGGCGCAGGCTTTGGGCTGGAAGGTCATGACCCCCGTATTTGACGGAGTTCACGAGGAAAATATTCGGGATCTTTACGACGAGGCAAGAACAAATGCAGACAAGCTGGCAGGCAAGGACAGTGCGGGACTTGACTTTACCAAGCTCCCTTGGACGGAGGACTGCAAGACCCAGCTTATTGACGGCAGAACCGGCGAAAAGTTCCAGTCTCCCGTCACCGTAGGCTATATGTATTACCTTAAGCTTCACCATTTGGTTGACGATAAGATCCACGCCCGTTCCACCGGACCTTACTCACTGGTAACGCAGCAGCCCTTGGGCGGCAAGGCTCAGTTCGGCGGTCAGCGCTTCGGTGAAATGGAGGTTTGGGCGTTGGAGGCTTACGGCGCAGCTTACACCCTTCAAGAGATCTTAACGGTAAAATCCGACGATATAGTGGGACGCGTCAAGACCTACGAGGCGATCGTAAAGGGCGACGACGTTCCCAAGCCCGGTGTTCCCGAATCCTTCAAGGTTCTTGTCAAGGAGCTTCAGTCCTTGGGCTTGGACGTTAAGGTTTTGGATAAGGACGAGGAAGAGATAGACTTGAAGCAGACCTTTGACGATGATGACGAGGTGGGAATGGTCAATGCAGATGACTTTGAATATGTAACCAACGAGAACGAACTCGATTCCTCCTTTATCACAGAGGAAGGAGACGTCGGCGACGATCTTTACGACGATTTTGACGATGAAGACGACGATGTTTTCCCCGGAGATTTGGATCTGGGAGACGGCGATCTTTCAGACGACGACGAGTAAGCGCCGAATATTTCTATGAGGAGTTTTCGGCAGACAATTCGGACAGAAATTTAAAGAAACGAGGTTAATCGAAATTGTCAGATAATGTTTTTGAGTCAATAAAAATCGGTCTTGCTTCTCCGGAACAGATCAGAAAATGGAGCCACGGAGTGGTTACTCGCCCCGAAACCATAAATTACCGCACCCAAAAGCCCGAAAGAGACGGACTTTTCTGCGAAAGAATATTCGGACCCACCAAAGACTGGGAATGTGCCTGCGGAAAGTACAAGAAGATCCGATTTAAAGGCAAAACCTGCGAGCGCTGCGGCGTTGAGGTCACCCGCAGCAAGGTAAGACGAGAGCGCATGGGCAGCATTGAGCTTGCCGCCCCCGTTTCTCATATTTGGTATTTCAGAGGCACACCCTCCCGTATCGGACAGATGCTGGATATTTCTCCCAAGAGACTTGAGGAAGTGCTTTATTTCACCAAGTATATCGTCACCGATCCCGGTGAGGCTTCCTCCGTTTTGGCAAAGGGACAGCTTCTCACCGAAAAGGAATACAACGATATGCGGGAGCGCTATGAGGACGATTTCAGCGCAGGAATGGGCGCAGAGGCGATCAAGGTTCTTCTTGAGGAGATCGATCTCGACACGCTTTCCTCCCAGCTGAAAACCGAGCTGGAAGGAGCGCAGGGACAGAAAAGACTTAAGATCCTCAAAAGGCTTGACGTAGTCGAGGCGTTCAGACAAAGCGGCAACCGCCCCGAGTGGATGATTTTGGACGTGATCCCCGTTATCCCTCCCGATATTCGCCCGATGGTGCTTTTGGACGGCGGACGCTTCGCCACCTCGGACTTAAACGATCTGTACAGACGCGTTATCAACAGAAACAACCGTCTTAAAAGAATGTTGGAGCTAAAAGCTCCCGATATAATCGTTCGCAACGAAAAGCGTATGCTTCAGGAGGCTGTAGACGCTCTTATCGACAACGGAAGACACGGCAGAGCCGTGACAGGACCCTCCAACCGCCCCTTAAAGTCCCTTTCCGATATGCTTAAGGGTAAGCAGGGACGCTTCAGACAGAACCTTTTGGGTAAGCGCGTGGACTATTCCGGACGTTCCGTTATCGTCGTAGGACCCGATCTTAGAATGGATCAGTGCGGACTTCCCAAGGAAATGGCTATCGAGCTGTTCAAGCCTTTTGTAATGAAGGAGCTGGTGGAAAGAGGCAAGGCAAACAACATCAAGAGTGCGAGAAAAATGGTAGACCGAGCCAACGACGACGTTTGGGACGTGCTGGAGGACGTTATCAAGGATCACCCCGTGCTGCTGAACCGCGCCCCCACCCTCCACAGACTGGGTATTCAGGCATTTTCCCCCGTTCTTGTAGAGGGCAGAGCGATAAAGCTTCACCCACTTTGTTGTACGGCGTTCAACGCCGACTTTGACGGCGACCAAATGGCGGTTCACCTTCCCTTGTCCCAAGAGGCACAGGAGGAGGCTCGCAACCTTATGCTGGCAGCCAAGAATTTGCTTAAGCCCTCCGACGGCCGCCCCGTCACCGTTCCTACTCAGGACATGGTATTGGGCTCTTATTACCTTACCATAACCAAGGACGGCGAGCCGGGAGAAGGCGGAATTTACCGTGACTTTAACGAGGCGCTTATGGCGTTCCAGGAGGGGATAATCACCGTACACTCTGCGATCAAGGTGCGTCATTCCCGCATTATAAACGACGAGACCGTGGCTCAGCTCATCGACACCACGGTAGGCAAGATAATTTTCAACGAGTATATTCCCCAGGATTTGGGCTTTGTGGATCGTTCCAAGCCCGAGAATGCCGTTAAGCTCGAGATCGACTTCAAGGTCGGCAAAAAGCAGCTGGGTCAGATCATTGACAGGTGCATAAAGGTACACGGAACCGTTGCCACCGCTCAAATGCTGGATAAGATCAAGGCGCTGGGCTACAAATATTCCACTAAGGCGGCAATAACCGTTGCAGTATGCGACGCTTCGATCCCTCCTCAGAAAAAGCAGCTGTTGGAGCAGGCGGACGAGGAGATCATGGAGATCAACAAGGACTTCAACAGAGGCTTCATTTCCAATAAGGAGCGTAAATCCGCCGTTCTCGCCGTATGGAACGAGATCACAAAGGAAGTTTCCGACGCCATGGAAAAGAACTTGGATCAGTACAACCCGATCTTTATGATGGCGGATTCGGGCGCTCGAGGCAGCACAAACCAGATCAGACAGCTGGCGGGCATGAGAGGACTTATCGCCAACACCTCGGGCGAAACCATAGAGATACCTATCAGAGCCAACTACCGTGAAGGCCTTAACGTTTTGGAGTATTTCATTTCCTCCAGAGGCGCAAGAAAGGGCTTGGCGGATACCGCTCTGAGAACCGCCGACTCGGGTTATTTGACCCGCCGCCTTGTGGACGTATCCCAGGAGGTCATCATCAGAATGGACGACTGCGGCACGGACGAGGGCATCGAGGTTTACGAGATCAGAGAGGGCAAGGAGCTTATCGAGCCCTTGAGCGAAAGACTTGTAGGCAGATACCTGCTGAACGACCTGTATGACGAAAAGGGCAATCTTGTTATCTCCAAGGACAAGATGATGAACGACGCAGACGCCAAGAAGATCATCGAAATGGGCATAGAGCGCATTAAGATACGTTCCGTTTTGGGCTGCAAGGCGGCTCACGGGGTCTGCGCAAAGTGCTACGGTCACTCCCTTGCCAACGGCAATCCCATTCAGATAGGCGAAGCGGTGGGCGTTATCGCCGCTCAGTCCATCGGCGAGCCCGGCACGCAGCTTACCATGAGAACCTTCCACACGGGCGGTATCGCTTCCGCAGAGGATATTACACAGGGTCTGCCCCGCGTAGTCGAATTGTTTGAAAGCAGACAGCCCAAGAACAGCGCTATACTTTCAAGGGTGACGGGTACCGTTCATATAGAAGAGATCAAAAAGACAAGACACGTGGTTGTCACCGCCGAGGACGGCGAGGTAGGCGACTATGCCGTTCCCTTCGGCTACAGAATCAGGACGGAAGAGGGCGGCGTCATTAAGAAGGGTGAGTCTATCACCGAAGGCTCCGTTAACCCTCACGATATACTTGAAGTTATCGGCGAAGAGGCAGTGCAAAACTACATCATCACCGAGGTACAGAAGGTTTACCGCTTGCAGGGCGTTGACATCAACGATAAGCATATCGAGGTCATCGTACGTCAGATGATGAGAAAGGTCAGGATCGAAAATCCCGGCAGCTCTTATTTGCTCCCCGGCTCTGTGGTTGACAAAAACGATTATGCAAAGATAATCAGATCTCTTGAGGAACGCCGCAGCAACGGCGAGGACATTGAGCTCCCCACCTGCTCGCCCGTTATCCTCGGTATCACAAAGGCTTCTCTTGCCACCGACAGCTTCCTTTCGGCAGCCTCCTTCCAGGAAACCACCCGCGTTCTCACCGACGCCGCAATTCACGGCAAGGTGGATCATCTGCTGGGACTTAAGGAGAACGTTATTATCGGCAAGCTGATCCCCGCAGGCACGGGAATGGCGGAGACGGACGGCGGTATCGCTTCCGAAACTATCCAAGACGTTTGATAGCTTGAAATCATTGTGATTTTACACAAAAAAGCCTTTTTAAAACGGTAATATACGGTAAAAGCTACAATATTTTCTCTGAAATTACTGAAAATATTGACTTTTGCCGTATTTTTGTATATAATAGTAAGGCTTGCAAGGGGTTACTATGCCCATTTGCAGGAAAAATTTAACAGGAGGTGTAAAGAATTGCCAACCTTTAATCAGCTTGTAAGAAAAGGTAGAGAGTTATCCACTAAGAAGTCTAAGGCGCCTGCTTTGCAGAAGAACTTAAACACTCTTAAGAAGGAAACTACGGACATGCCTTCTCCCCAGAAGCGCGGAGTATGCACAGCCGTAAGAACCAGCACTCCCAAGAAGCCTAACTCCGCAATGCGCAAGATCGCCAGAGTAAGACTTTCCAACGGATACGAAGTTACCGCTTACATTCCCGGTATCGGCCACAAGCTTCAGGAGCACAGCGTTGTTCTCATCAGAGGCGGACGTGTAAGGGATCTCCCCGGTGTGCGTTATCACATCATCAGAGGAACTCTTGACGCTCAGGGCGTTGACGGCAGAATGCAGGGAAGATCGAAGTACGGAGCTAAGCGTCCGAAGGCCGGTAAGAAGTAAGGCGTAATCGCAGATTGCAAAATTCACTGCCACATTTGTGGGAGGTCATATACATTATGGGCTTTGCCCGTGTAGTTGCCTCTTTTTACACAATGGACGGCGGGAGAAGGCGGCAAAGAGCCGCTGCGCTTTCGAGTACCGATGAATTCATGTAAATTTTATGAAGGAGGGAATAAAGTGCCAAGAAGAGGTAATGTACCCAAGCGTGAAGTATTACCCGATCCTATGTACAATTCGGAGTTGGTAACAAGACTTATCAACAATATCATGCTTGACGGCAAAAAGGGCGTAGCCCAAAAGATTGTTTACGGAGCCTTTGAAATTGTAGGCGAAAAGACAGGCAAGGAGCCCCTTGAGGTTTTTGAGCAGGCAATGGAAAATATCATGCCCCAGTTGGAGGTAAAGGCTCGCCGCGTGGGCGGTTCAACCTATCAGGTTCCTATGGAGGTTCGCCCCGACAGACGCAGAACATTGGGTCTCAGATGGCTTACAATGTACAGCAGAAAACGTAACGAAAAGACCATGAAGGAAAGACTTGCGAATGAGATCCTTGACGCATTGAACGGACAGGGAGCATCCTGCAAGAAGCGCGATGACACACACAAGATGGCGGAAGCCAACAAGGCTTTTGCTCATTACAAGTGGTAATCGGTAGAACGGAGGAACTATGGCAAGAGATGTAACTCTGGAGATGACCCGTAATATCGGTATCATGGCTCACATTGACGCAGGTAAAACCACCACCACCGAGCGTATCCTGTTTTA
>JAMPBF010000122.1 GCA_023666805.1 Bacillota bacterium | reverse complement strand
AGTTTATCAGTGAAAATTGCGGAGCGCAAGGCACGATATGCGGCGGAGGACGCTACAACGGCTTGGTGGAGGAGATAGGCGGAAGATCCATGCCCGGACTTGGCTTCGCCATGGGCATAGAGCGGATCATCATGGCAATGGATGCGCAAAAAGCCGAATATCAGCCGCCAAAGCAATGCGACCTGTTTATAGCGGGAACGGACGAGGCGTCAACCCGTTATGCCGCAGTGCTGGTAAGAAAGCTTCGGGAATACGGTTTTTGGGCTGAGTGCGATCTTGTGGGCAGAAGTCTTAAGGCACAAATGAAGTATGCCGATAAAATCGGAGCCAATTTCAGCATGGTAATAGGCGACAATGAGATCAAGGACGGATATGCCGAGCTTAAGGACATGAAAACAGGCGAAAAGCTTAGGATCGGCATCGGTGAAAAATTTGCGGAAAACGCAAATTCTATTTTGATGAAGGTGGAATAGCATAAATCCCTTTTGATTTTCAAAAGGGATCTTCTTTTTTAAAAATGCGTTAATTTAAACAGATTTTACTTGATTTTTTTTGTGAAAAATGTTATACTTAATTGAATAGATTTATTTTCATAAAGCTATTCTTCGTTACGTATCAGAAACAGTTGATTTTCGAGAGGTGAAGAAATGAAAGCCGATTTGCATTGCCATACAACATTGTCTGACGGTTCTCTTGGGATTGAAGAGGTAATATCTCAGGCTAAGCGCAACGGTATCGATTATCTTGCCATAACCGACCATGATTGCTTGTCCTCTATTTCGAGAGCGACGGTCTTGGGTCAGCGTTACGGTATAGAAATAATGCCTGCGGTGGAATTTTCCGCATTTGACGGAAAAAGGGAATCAAAAGCCCATATACTTTGTTATATGCCTCAAAAACCCGATCGTCTTGAGGGACTTTGTATGCGCAACAGCGAGATGCGCAGACAGAGAGGCAAAAAAATGGCTATGAAGGTACTGGAGCGCTATCCCATTACTCTCGAAAATATAGTAAAGTATTCTGCCGGAAGCAAGGCGATATACAAGGGTCACATAATGCACGCCTTAATGGATTACGGCTACACCACGGAGCTTTACGGCGATGTGTACGATGAGCTGTTCGATTCCAAATCGGGTCTGTGCGCCGACGAGGTCAGCAATGAAACCATGTCCAATCCGGAGGTCCACTTTGTTTTGGGACTTATACATTCGGCAGGCGGATTGGCGGTAATGGCTCACCCAAGGGTATTTGACAATTTCGAGCTTATTGAGGAGCTTGCCAAGGACGGACAGCTGGACGGCGTTGAGGTGTGGCATCAGAGCTTAAAGGACGGCGATGAGAAAACCTTGCTGGATATGTGCGATAAATATAATTTGATCCCCACGGGAGGCAGCGATTTTCACGGCTTTTACAACCATTATCCCATCTCGATCGGTTATAATTTAACTCCGAAGGAATCTCTCAACCGAATACTTCTACATAAATAAAAAAACTGATAGAATTGCGGAAGGACAAGAAATGGACGTAAAGGAAGAAGCCTTAAAAAAACATTACGAATGGCAGGGAAAGATCGAGGTGGTCTCCCGAGCTACCATCAATACCAAAGAGGATCTGTCTTTGGCGTATACGCCCGGGGTCGCAGAGCCTTGTCTGCAAATACAAAACGACCCCGAATTATCCTACAGCCTGACCCGCCGTTCCAATTTGGTGGCAGTGATCACCGACGGCACGGCCGTTTTGGGGCTGGGCGATATTGGCGGCTTGGCGGGAATGCCCGTTATGGAAGGCAAATGCTGCTTGTTTAAGGAATTTGCCGGGGTTGACGCTTTTCCCCTTTGCGTAAAAAGCAAGGACGTAGATGAAATAGTACATACAGTCGAGCTTATAAGCGACAGCTTTGGCGGTATCAATCTTGAAGATATATCCGCTCCCCGCTGCTTTGAGATAGAGAGAAAGCTTAAGGAAAGGCTTGATATTCCCGTATTTCATGATGATCAGCACGGAACTGCGGTGGTGGTGGGCGCTGCGCTTATCAACGCTGCGAAATGTGCGGGAAAGCCTGTTTCTGAGCTGACCGTTGTGATCAACGGCGCAGGCGCTGCCGGCATTGCTATCGGAACGTTTTTGCTTGATTTGGGCATAAAGGATCTTATTATGGTTGATTTATGCGGTATTATCAACCGAGACGACAAGTACGAAAATCCGGCTCATTCCGAAATGGCGTTAAGATCCAACAGAACCGTTAAAAAAGGCGGCTTGGCGGAAGCCGCAAAGGGCGCCGACGTGCTTATCGGCGTTTCCAAGCCCGGACTTTTCACCGAGGACATGATAAGATCCATGGCGGAAAAGCCGATAGTTTTTGCAATGGCGAATCCCACTCCCGAAATTATGCCGGATAAGGCAAAGGAAGCGGGGGCGTATATAGTGGGAACCGGCAGAAGCGATTTCCCCAATCAGATCAATAACGTTTTGGTTTTTCCCGGACTTTTCAAGGGCGCTCTTTCCGTAAGAGCAAGGGAGATCAACGAGGATATGAAGCTGGCGGCAGCTTACGCTATTGCCTCCGTGATCCCCGACAATGAAATCAATCCCGAAAATATTATAGCCAGTCCTTTAAATAAAGCGGTTGCCGACAGCGTGGCACAGGCAGCTGCCAAGGCTTGGACGGATAAAAATAAATAAGCCTCAGCAGGCGGAACGGAGTTTGAAATGGTAATCGAGTACACACCGAAGGGAGTATGCTCCCGTAAAATGACGATTGAGGTCGAGGATGGCATCGTAAAGAATTTAACCGTCATCGGCGGCTGTAACGGCAATCTTAAGGGTATTTCCAGTCTTGTAAAGGATATGTCGGTTGACGAGGTGATCAAACGCCTTGACGGTATCGACTGCGGCGGCAAGGGGACTTCATGTCCCGCACAGCTGGCGGAGGCTCTTAAGCAATACAAGGCAGGCTGATCGAAAGGATAATCAAAATGAAAATAATGGCGGTGGATTACGGCGACAGCCACACGGGGCTTGCCTGCTGCGATAAAAGCGAGATCTTGGCTACTCCTTTAAAGGTTATTGACGAACGGAATTTCGAGCTTTGCGCCAAAAAGGTCGCAGCGGCTTCGGTTGAAGAAAAAGCCGAAATGATCGTGGTAGGCAATCCGCTTAACATGAACGGCAGCGCAGGTTCCCGCAGCGAGATTTGCAGATCCTTTGCCGATTTGCTCAAAAGCTGTGTTGACGTGCCGGTGGTAATGTGGGACGAGCGCTCAACGACCGTTACCGCTCACCGAATGATGAACGACGTTAATAAGCGAGGAAAAAAACGCAAGGCAGTGATCGATGCGGTGGCTGCAGCGGTTATACTTGAAAATTATCTTGCATGGCGGGCAAATCATAAGGACGAACGGCAGCCTTGAAAAACAATCTTTTCTTCACAGGAGGAATCCAATGAGCTACACAAGAAAATTATCGGGGGAAAAAATTTATCTTTCTTCTATGAACATTGAGGACATGAATAAATATATCCGTTGGATGGATAATCCGGAGGTGGCTATAGGAGTAGGACTATACGAGGAAAGCTCGCATATTGACGCCTCTAAGGCATATGTGGAAAAATGTATCAACGACGTTGACAAGAATTTTGCCATAGTTCGCATAAGCGATGATCTGCTGATGGGATATATCGGCTTGGAAAATTCAAACCGCACGGCTTCATCCACAACCGTCAGGTTTTTTATCGGCGACAGGGAAAACAGGGGCAAGGGATACGGGATCGAGTCCTTGAGATTGGTATGTCACTACGCCTTTGAGGAGCTGCACAAGCGTAATATTTACCTGTGGGCGACGGATTATGACGAATTGAATATATCGATTTACGAAAAGGTGGGCTTTACCGAAGCGGGAAGGCTTCAGGACTGTGTTTGCATTGAAGAAAAATACTACGACAAAATTTTAATGGAGCTTGATCCCGAAAGCTTAAGATAAAGCATAAGCAAAGGCGTTAAAGGCGGCAGCCGAAACGCCTTATTTTTATTTTTGACGTTTCAAATCGTCATAATTCCAAACAAACCCTCATAACATATCCCGAGGTGATAAATTATGATTTGCCGATTTGACGATTTGCGCTGCAAGGAGATAATTAATATCAAGACAGGCTGCAAGCTGGGTTATCCCGACGATATAGAATTTGATACCTGCACGGCCAAAATATGCAAGCTGATAGTTTACGGCAGAGCAAAGCTGTTTGGGCTTTTGGGCAGAGAAGAGGATTTTGTGATACCTTGGTGCGATATTGAGATAATAGGGCAGGACACAATACTGGTAACCTGTGATTTTCCTGTACGCACAAAAAACGGCGGAGGATTTATTAAAAATTTGTTAAAATAGACGAAAAATTTTATATTGTAATAATACTGCCGGTGTGTTATAATTATTAGGTGGTTTTTGAAGCATATTCTCAAACCGCAAATCCACACATAGCGGTAATTTTCCTGTGGGTGCCGAGAAATCGGTTTTGGAAAAAAACGCTATGGAGGAAAAAACCAAAAAACAAGGAGGACACTACCATGGCAGTAGTATCAATGAAGCAGCTTCTTGAAGCCGGTGTACACTTCGGACATCAGACAAGACGCTGGAACCCTAAAATGGCACCCTATATTTTCACCGAAAGAAACGGCATCTACATCATTGATTTGCAGAAGACCGTTAAAAAGCTTGACGAAGCATATATGTTCATTCGTCAGGTAACCGAGGAGGGCGGAGAGATCCTCTTCGTAGGCACGAAGAAGCAGGCTTCCGACAGCATTAAGGAAGAAGCCGAGAGAGCAGGCGCTCACTTCGTAAACGCAAGATGGTTAGGCGGCATGATGACCAACTTCGCCACCATTCAGAGAAGGATCAAAAGACTTGAACAGCTTCAGGCTATGGCTCAGGACGGCACCTTCGACCTGCTCCCCAAGAAGGAAGTCAGCAAGATGAACCTTGAGATAGAAAAGCTTGAAAAGTTCCTCGGCGGTATCAAAAATATGCAGAAGCTCCCCGCAGCTCTCTTTATAGTTGACCCCCGCAAGGAAAGAATTGCGGTTGCGGAAGCCAAGAAGCTCGGTATTCCCATTGTTGCGATCGTAGATACCAACTGCGACCCCGACGAGATTGACTATGTAATTCCCGGCAACGATGACGCTATCCGTGCGGTTAAGCTTATTGCAGGCGCAATGGCTGACGCTATCATCGAAGGCCGTCAGGGCGAAACACCCGTAACAGGCGAGGAAGCAGAGCCTGTTGCAGAAGCAGCCGAAGAAGAAACAGCTGAGTAATTAATAATAAATATAGAATAAAAGGAGAAACAAAATGGCTATTTCAGCACAGGACGTAAAACAGCTTAAAGAAATGACCAACTGCGGTATGATGGACTGCAAGCGCGCTTTGGAGCAGACCAACGGCGACTTTGACGCTGCCGTTAAGTATCTTCGCGAGCAGGGTCTTGCCAAGGCAGCAAAGAAATCCACCCGTATTGCTGCGGAGGGTCTGGTTTATACGAAGATCGACGAAGCCAAGAAGGTCGGCGCAATCGTTGAGATCAACAGCGAAACCGACTTCGCCGCCAAGTCCGACAGATTTATAGAATTTGTGGAAATGGTTGCACAAACCATTATCGATAACGACGTGGCAGATGTTGACGCACTTTTGCAGGTAAAGATGAGCGGCACGGACGAAACCGTTCAGGACGTTCTTACCGAAAGGATCGCTACCATCAGTGAGAATATCAAGATCAGACGCTTTGCAAGACTTGAAGGCAATCTGTTCAGCTATATCCATGACGGCGGCGGAAGCATTATCGGCACGCTCCTTAAGCTTGAAGCCGATGACGTAAACGATGACGCCGTTAAGCAGTGCGCTAAGGAGCTTTGCCTTCAGATCGCTGCCTCCGCTCCTCAGTTCGTATCTCAGTCCGATGTTCCCGGCAACGTGATCGCAGAGGAAAAGGAAGTGCAAATGGCATTGGCTCAAAAGGAAAACGAAACCGCTGCCAAGCCCAAGCCTCAGAATGTTCTTGAAAAGATCGTAGAAGGCAGAATGAAGAAGTTTACCGAAGAGATCTGCCTTATGGACGAGCCTTATATCAAAAACGACGAAATGACCGTTGCAAAATATGTTGCAAGCCTCGGCAAGAACATCAAGGTTCTTCAGTTCGTTCGCTACGAAAAGGGCGAAGGACTTCAGAAGAAGGAAGAGAACTTTGCTGACGAAGTTGCTTCCATGATGAACTGATCACTCATAAACAAATTAAAGGACTGTCAATTTTGGCAGTCCTTTTTTCATCTAACTGTTTTCGGTGCTTTTTCTGCTTATTTTATAATATTGTGCATTGACGTATTCATCATTTTCGTAATTATCGTATTCCAAGTAATGTCCTCTTAAATATAATACGATCGAATTATCGTCGGAAAAAGCATAAAAGTGATCGTGGCTGTTTTCGGCTTCGATTGCGGCAAAGATATTATTCTTCATATCGTAAATTACAGGCTTTTCATCGAAGTCCCCAAAAAGATAGAATGACATTAGATCCGCATTTTCGGCAAAGACAAAATCGCTGCTGAACTCGCATTGATTTGATATAACGGTGCTTACCGCCAAATCATGACGTATCAGCTTTTCGTCATAATATCCGAAGATCCTGTAATCGGTGTTGTCATAGCTGTAATAGCGGTAGAATATCTTGTCCTTAAAAGGAAAATGCTTCATAAAATATTCGTCCACCGACAAAATCATATTATCGCCGTTAAAAATAACGCCGCTGCCCGGAACATCTTCGTTTCCGTCGTAATACAAGCCGCCGTCATGATAATAAAGTATTCCGTTTTTGTAGACTGCGGGGATTTTTGCATTTGCTTTATAGGTGGAAAAGCTTTTGCTGTCCGTATTGTATTCGGTGATTATATAAGTTTTCTCTCCACTGTCATCATTTGTATAGCTGTCGCCGAAATAAATACAATTTTCATAAGCGGCAAGCGCCCTTGTATATCCGGGTAATTTGTCTGTTTTTACGCAGTAGGTATTTCCGCCGGCAAGATCGATGTCATAAAAATAATATTCTTCGTTTGGTTGTACAGTGACAAAGAAGAAGAAATGGGAATTGTACAGTGCCGTAAAGTTTATTGACAGCCACTGTTGTCCTTCCTCAAGCTCGGAATAATAAATTATCCCCTTTTCCTCCTTGGTTGCGGGATTAAATGACAGTATCATCGGATCATCGTCAAACGCCAAATAGTCTATATAATAAAAGCACTCGCCGTCATAAGCTACAGGCGCTCCGTGATTATATTCGTACCAATCAAGCTCGTATTTTTCCACGTTATATGCTTCTTCGGCGTTTATACAAGGCAGATCGGTTTTCAGCTTATAAGACAAATCGATCGATTCATAACCGCTAATATCGATAATGTCGGGGTCACTGTTGTTACAGCCTGTTAAAATGGCTAAAGCCGTAAGAAAAAACACGGAAAATGCTTTTTTCATTTCAAAATCCTCTCAAATTCAGCATTATGCCGCATAAAGCCCTAAACCTTATGCGGCATTAATTATTTATTATTAGTGTGATATGTGAGAGTCAAAAGACTGTCCCCCAAATGCACATTCTCAACCACAATGTCCTTATCCTCATACTCCAAGTTTAAGTCATAGTGTGAGAAATTCCAAAACGAGCGGATCCCCAAGCTTATAAGCCGGTCGCAAAGCTCCTTGGCGGCGGACTTTGGCGTACACAGTACGGCTATCTCGGGGCTGTATTCCCCGCAAAATTCGTCTAACCTGCTTATATCCGTGATTTTAATACCGTTTAAGTCCTGACCGAATATTTTGGAATTAGTGTCAAAAATTCCGATAAGCTCACAGCCGCTTTTTGGAAAGTTGATATGGAGCGCCAATGCAGTACCCAAGTTTCCCGCTCCGATAAGTATCGCTTTTCTGCATTTGTCCACGCCCAATATTTTCCCGATCTCTCTGCGAAGCTCAGAAACGTTGTAACCGTAGCCTTGCTGACCGAAGCCGCCGAAGCAGTTCAGATCCTGCCTTATTTGAGATGCGGTAAGCTTCATTCTTTGAGAAAGCTCGTTTGATGAGATCTTTGTTATGTTCTCCTCCAATAAT
>JAMPBF010000121.1 GCA_023666805.1 Bacillota bacterium | reverse complement strand
GCCTTGTCCTCGATCCCAAGCCCGCCGTTATCACCATGATCGGCGTAAACGGCGCAGGAAAGACCACCACCGTGGGAAAGCTGTCGGCAAATCTCAAAAAAGAAGGAAAAAAGGTGCTGGTAGCCGCCGCCGACGTGTTCAGAGCCGCCGCCATAGACCAGCTCAACGTTTGGACGGACAGGGCGGGAGTGGATATAATCAGACGGGAGGAGGGCTCGGATCCCGCCTCGGTGGTTTACGACGCTTGCACCAAGACCTTGTCCGAGGGCTACGACGTGCTGATTATAGACACGGCGGGAAGGCTTCACAACAAGAAAAACCTAATGGACGAGCTGAAGAAGATCGACAGGATAATCGGTCAAAAGCTGCCCGAGGCCAGCAGAGAGACCCTGCTTGTTTTAGACGCCACTACGGGACAAAATGCGGTAAATCAAGCCAAATTATTCAACGAAGCGGCGGAAATTTCGGGAATTGTGCTCACAAAGCTTGACGGCACGGCAAAAGGTGGTATAATAGTACCTATAAGGAACGAGCTGAACATTCCCGTAAAGCTGGTGGGCGTGGGAGAAAAAATAGAGGATCTTCAGCCCTTTGTCCCCGAGGACTATGCGGAAGCCTTATTCGGCGATACGGATATGTACGGCGGCGAGGAGGATCCCGACGGTATCCCCGAAAACGCATCGGGTGAGGTCTTGGCGGAGAAAGCACGGGAAAATCCCGATGAGTATCCTGCGGAGGATCCCGCAGAAAGCTGCGAAGAGGCTTCCGATGAGGCAAACGGCGCAGAGAACGGCGCAGCGGAAGAAGAGGGATCGGAGGATCTCGGGAAAAAGCACTGGTGGTCAAGAAAAAAAGACTGATATAAAGAGGTAAAAAATGAAGGTAGTAATAGCAACAAAAAACGAAGGCAAGGTCCGAGAATTTAAGAAGCTTTTAGAACCTTTGGGCTTTCAGCCCGTATCCATGACCGAGGAGGGCATAGACCCCGAAATAATCGAGGACGGAGATACCTTTGAGGAAAACGCCCATATCAAGGCGAGAGAGGTGCACAAGCTCACCCATCTTCCCGTTATCGCAGACGACAGCGGCTTGGAGGTGGAATTTTTAAACGGTGCGCCGGGAATATACTCCGCCCGCTACGCAGGAGAGAACGCCACCGAGCAGGAGCGCAACCAAAAGCTTTTGGAGGAAATGCAGGGCGTGGACAGACCTCTCAGAAACGCCCGCTTCGTCTGCGCTATCTATTTTATTTTGGACGATAAGAAGGAATACTGCGTAACAGGCGTTTTGGACGGCTTTATCGGCGAAGAGCCGCAGGGCGAAAACGGCTTCGGCTACGATCCTATTTTTATGATAGACGAGGACACCAGCTTGGCGGAGGTAAGCGACCGAGAAAAGAACAGGATCAGCCACAGAGCGAGAGCGTTGGAAAAGCTTGCGGCGGAGCTGGAAAAGGAAATAAAAAAGGAAGTTAAGAATTGATGACGAGCAAGGAAAGAGCCAAGCTGAAATCCATTGCCGCAGGCGAGGAGACCATACTGCAAATAGGCAAAAATCCCGTAGGGGAAGCCTTTATCAAGCAGGTCACCGACGCATTGAGGGCAAGAGAGCTGATAAAAATAAGAGTGCTGGAGACCTGCGAAATGCTGCCCCTTGAAGCGGCGCAGGCGATTGCAGAGAAAGCGGACTGCGAGGTAGTGCAGGTGATAGGAAGCAGGGCGGTCTTATTCAAAAGACGCTCCGAATCCGACAAAAAGCCTTCTCTTTTAGACGGTAAAAAGGAGGATAAGCCTCAAAAAACCGCCGCTAAAGCAGGCGCTTCGGCTAAAAGGGATTATAGATCCTCCGCTAATAAAAGCATAAATACTCAAAAGGAAAAAATACAGAGCAAGGCTAAAACGGTCAATTCCCCAAAGCCTTACGAAAAGAAACAGAGCCGCATAAGGTCAATACGGAAAAACAAAAAGGGTTCAAAATAACAATGGAAGAAAAAGTACGCAATCCCAAAAGAATAGGCATTTTCGGCGGCGCCTTCGACCCTCCCCACAACGGTCACATAAACCTGGTAAATCAGGTGTGCAGTCGGTTGGGCTTGGAGGAAATGCTGATAGTCCCCACCTATAATTCACCCCATAAGCCCACCCCGCTGACCCCCTTCGAGGACAGAGCGGAGATGTGCAGGCTCGCCTTTAAGGGTACTATCGTCAAGGTAAGCGACATAGAGCGCCGTCTCGGAGGCGAGGGATATTCGCTGGATATGATAAGAGCGGTAAAGGAAGAATATCCGGGCAAGGGCGTGAAATTTTTCTTTATTATAGGCGGAGATATGCTGTTTTACTTTACCAACTGGTTTCGCTACGAAAGCGTGCTGAAGGAATGCAGCGTGGTGGCTGCCGCCAGAGACGAGGACAGCTACGCCGATATGTGCGAGGAAGCGGCAAGACTGGGGCATGTAAAGGTGCTGAACCTTCCCGTTACCGAGATCTCCTCCACGCAGATCAGGGAAAAGCTCCGAAAGGGCGAAAATACCGACGGGCTGATACCCGTTGAGGTGGCTGAATATATCAACAAGCATAAGCTTTATCAAAAAGGAGAATGATCATGGATAAATTAAACGAGATCGTCACCAAAATGTCCGATTCCATCGAAGATGCGGTCAACGACGTGGATAACAAGGTAAACGAGATCGCACAAAAGGCAAGCACCCCCGAAAACAAGGAAAAGCTTCGCCAAGAGGCGCAAAACGTGGAGCAAGCCATCAGCCGTGCGACCAAGACCGTAGGGGAGCAGGTAAATAAGATCTTAGGCACCGACAAGTAAAGGACGATATATGAATAAGGACTTAAAAAAGTACGAGGACACGATCAAGCCCTTAATGGGAAGCAAGCGGTTCAAGCACAGCGTCAACGTTGCGGATATGTGCGTAAAGCTGGCGAAAAAATTCGGCGAAGACGAGGATAAGGCTTATACGGCGGGAATACTTCACGACTGCCGAAAGGAGATCGACAAGGATCTGATGCTTAAGGAGGCTAAGGACAGCGGCTTTTATATCGATCCCGTGGAATTGAATACCGCCAAGCTTTGGCACGGCATCGCCGCCGCATATTATGTGAAAAATGTGTTAAAAATAGAGGATACGGATATTTTAAATGCAATACGCTTCCACACCGTGGGCAGGGCGGATATGTCAAAGCTTGAAAAAATCGTGTATCTGGCGGATATGGTGTCGGAGGAAAGAGATTATACCGACGCGGAAAAATACAGAGCGGCGGTGATGAAAAGCTTGGACAACGGAATGTTTCTCACCATGCGCTGGTCGATAATGAAAACCGTGGGCTTGGGGAATACGGTTCCGGTCTGTACCTTGGAGGGCTATAATTTTTACTCTCGGTACAAAAACGATAACGATTTTGTTTTCAGAAAATGATTTTGAAAGGACAGAAAATGACGGATCAAGAAATTTTAAAAACTGCGATAAAAGCCATTGACAGCAAGCAGGGCGACAATATAAGGGTAATTGAGATCGGCGACATCACCATCTTGTCAAATTACTTCGTTATAGCCAACGGAAACAGCAGCACACAGGTAAAGGCCATTGCCGACGAGGTGGAATTTAAGCTGTCGGAGGCGGGGCTTGAGCCTCACCGCACCGAGGGCTATCGGGGCGCCAGCTGGATAGTGCTGGATTATATCGATGTGGTGATCCATATTTTCCACCGCGAAACAAGGCAGTTTTATGATTTGGAAAGGCTTTGGCAGGACGGAAAGGAAATTTCCGCCGAAGAATTTTTAAAATAACTATTGACATCATAGGGTATTTTGTGTATAATAGATAAAGAGCATTGGCTTTTTGCCCGTGATCTCGAAATTTTATCGGGAAGTAATAACCTTAGCCCAAGGGCAAAAGGAGGGATATAGATGGCAGAAGTTCGTCTTGGAAAAAACGAATCCTTGGACACCGCTTTAAAGCGTTTCAAGCGCTCTTGCGCACGCGACGGCGTGTTGGCAGAGGTTCGCAAGAGAGAACATTACGAAAAGCCTTCGGTAAAGCGTAAGAAAAAATCCGAAGCTGCCCGTAAGCGCAAGTTTAAGTAAACAACCCGGCCCGCTATGGCTGATTTTACTTAGGTTGAAAAACAAGGCTGTCGCAGCTTGATTGCGGCAGCTTTTTTTCATGGTAAGGGGTAACGATGTTTAAACCTAAATGGCATTTGAACAGTGTGCTTGAAATAGATGAAAAATTCATAACGGAAAACCACCTGAGAGGCTTTATACTGGATCTGGACAACACCCTTTCAATGCACGGAAGTCCCGCTGCCGAGCATGGCGTTACCGATTGGCTGGATAAGATGAAGGCCATGGGAATGAAAATGATCGTGGTCTCCAACAACACCAAAAAGAGGGTAGAGCCGCTGGCGAGGGACTTGGGACTGGACTTTATCTCCTTCGGCTGTAAGCCTCTGACGGTGGGGATCAGCAGGGCGCTTTACAGAATGCATCTGCCGAAAAAAACGGTGGCTTTGGTGGGCGATCAGATCTTCACCGATATTTTGGGCGGGAATTTAAGAGGAGTTCCCACGATCTTGGTAGAGCCCTTTCATTTGGAGGACAAGCCTTCCTTCAGGCTTAAAAGAAGGCTTGAAAACATTGTGTTCAAGAGAAATTTGCATTGATACGAGGAAACAATATGTCAATTTCATTCGGACCGGGAGGAAATTCCGTCAGCTTCGGAAAGCGAAAATTCCCGGAGGAGCTGCCCCAATATCTTAGATCCATGGGGCTTAACGGCTATGAGATAGAATGCGGCAGGGGCGTTAGGATCGCAGCGAAAACCTACGAGCTGCTGCCTCGGCTTGCAAGGGAGAACGGCATAGTCCTTTCCCTCCACACCCCCTATTTTATCTCTCTTTCAAGCGAAAAGGAGGAAACAAGGCTCAACAGCCTTGTCTATATAGAGCAGTCGGCGGAGGCGGCGCAAAAGTTAGGCGCAAAAAAGATAGTTATCCACAGCGGCTCCTGCGCCAAAATGTCAAGGGAACAGGCGTTGGAGCTTGCCAAGGACACCCTTTCGAGAGCGCAGAAAATGTTGGACGAGAAGGGATTTTCCGACATAATAATCTGCCCCGAAACTATGGGCAAGATAAACCAGCTGGGCACCTTGTCCGAGGTGATTGAGCTGTGCGGGGTGGACGAAAGGTTTCTCCCCTGTGTTGATTTCGGTCACTTGAACGCAAGGACCTTGGGCGGGATCAAGACAAAGGAGGATTACGCTGCGATCTTGGACGAAATAGAGAATAAATTGGGGTGCGAGAGGTTAAGGAATTTTCACGTTCATTTCAGCAAAATAATGTACACCGCAGGGGGCGAAAAGGAGCACCTGACCTTTGAGGACGAGGAGTACGGACCTCGGTTCGAGCCGCTTATGGAGCTTTTCCGAGAGCGGGATCTACAGCCCTCGGTGATCTGCGAAAGCGCAGGCACACAGGCGGAGGACGCCGCAGAGATGAAAAAATATTATGAGACCTTAAAGAAGTGAGGATTTAAAATGAATATACTTATTATCAACGGTCCCAACCTGAATCTTTTGGGGAAGCGGGAACCGGGGATCTACGGCACCGACAGCCTTGACGCCATCGAGCAGGAGGTTGCGGCTGAGGCAAAAAGAATGAATGTAGACGTGGATTTTTTTCAAAGCAACCATGAGGGCGCAATAATAGACGCTCTTCACTCCGCTATGGACAATATGGACGGGGTGGTGCTGAATGCGGGGGCGTACACCCATTACAGCTATGCGATCCGAGATGCGATAGCTGCCATAAAAATCCCCGTGGTGGAAATACATATCAGCAATGTTCATCGGCGGGAGGAATTTCGGCATACCTCGGTTATCTCCTCCGTTTGCAGAGGGGTAATCGCAGGCTTCGGAAAGAACAGCTATTTGCTGGGGCTGCGTGCGGTCTGCGGTATTATTGCTGAAGAAAAAGGTGCGCCGAGGCTTGAGGACGGCAAAAATAATTAGGATAGGGAGAAAATGATCATGTATTTGGACAAATTGATTTCATGGCTCACAAGCGACAACGACGCAGCATTGCTGACGTCGGAGGTTTCAAAGCGCTATCTGACCGATTTCGGCTCCGAGGACGGCACACTGCTGGTCACCAAGGGCGGCGCATATTTTATCATTGACGCCCGTTATTTTGAGCATACCGAACAGCAGGTCACGGATCCTCTTTGCAAGGTCATTCTTCAAAAGGATCTTTACGAACAGTTGGGAGAGCTTTTTAACAAGCACAATATCAGTACTCTTTACATTGAGGACGAGTATATGAACGTGGCGCAGCTCTCCGCTCTTAAGAGAAGATTCTCGGGGGTCAATGTAGATACATCCAACCGTCTTTCCGACTTTATGAGCAGTATGCGCATTATCAAAACCGACGAGGAAATCGCTTGCATAACAAAGGCGCAGCGAATTGCCGAGGCTGCTTTCACCAAGCTGTTATCCAACATGAGAGTGGGACAGACCGAAAAGCAGATCGCCGCATATCTTGAATTTTTCATGATGGAAATGGGCTCGGACGGAATTTCCTTCGACACCATCGCCGCCTCCGGTGTTAATTCGGCCTGCCCTCATGCGGTTCCCACCGATAAGCCCGTCAAGGACGGGGATTTTCTGACCTTGGACTTTGGAGCTACTTATAAGGGCTATCACTCGGATATGACAAGAACCGTTGTTTTCGGCAAGCCCACCGATGAGATGAAGAATATCTACAATGCGGTATGGGGCGCTAACACGGACGCTATCAAGGCGGTAAGAGCGGATATTTCCTGCAAGGTGGTGGACAGCGTGGCAAGAAGCACCTTGGACGCATGGGGCTATGAGGAATATTTCACCCATGGCTTAGGTCACGGAGTAGGTCTTGAAATTCAC
The DNA here is from genome assembly GCA_023666805.1 of Bacillota bacterium. GTDB lineage: Bacteria > Bacillota > Clostridia > Oscillospirales > Ruminococcaceae > Ruminiclostridium_E. Next base: position 1,280 of record JAMPBF010000121.1, on the reverse strand, counting down.
GAAGCCCCCAGCGTAAGCAGCCGCAGCGGCACTACCTTAAAGGAGGGCATGATCATCACCATAGAGCCCGGCGTTTATATCCCCGGCAAATACGGTGTAAGGATCGAGGATATGTGCGTCGTTACAAAGGACGGCTGCAAGATAATCACCGAGACCCCCAAGACCTTGATCTACATTTAATACTGATTTTCGATCAAAGTATAGACATTTTTGCTGTTGATCGAAAATTAGTGCTTTGGGTGTAATTCATAATGATGTCTCAAAATCGGAAAAAAAGAACTGCAGCCAAGCTGTTTCGGACAGGCTGCGGTTTTTTTGCGATTTTTTGATTTTTACGCTTGATAATTGAAATGGTCAAAATACACAAAAAAACATCGAAAAATTCTACGTCGAATGAAATTTTTTTGATCGGTACAGCGCTTTTGAAAGCCTATAACAACAATGACCTGTTGAAAAATTTTTATTGAAATACAACAAAAATCAAGTACATATAAATAAAATTTTTGGTAATTATTGGCAATTGACTTTTTGGTCAATTTGTGGTATTTAGATTTTTGGACACGTCGATTTTAACAAACTTCCAAAATCCTTTTTGTGGAATAATTTTCTTGCTTTTTCAAGCGGGCTGTGATATAGTGAAGTCAATGGAAGCAAGCTTGAGTTTCATTGTTATTCTAACCTCACTTTTGTTTTGCGTGTCCGCCCCTCCTTGTGCAATGCATGATCTATCGAGGATCTCGGGAACGGTCTTGGGACGAAATGTCCTGTGACATGTCGGAACAAAGCGAAGGAAACCATCTTATCCATTTTCGTTTTCGATTTCCGCACCGGACTCCCTGCGCATATTTTTTGGATTTTGAGGGCAGTTGCGGGGCGCGATATGACAAAACGAAAACGGGGTAAACAAGGATTTAACAGAAAGGAGGGTTTCATTTATGAAACCTATAATTAAGACTTTTGTAGGACTTGCAGCGGCTTCCGTGGCTGCCGTATCGGTTTTGACCGTGTCGGCTTTGGCGGTGGCAAGCAAAGAGGATCTGCTGAAGCTTGACGCACAGGGAACAGCTCGAGAAAACATTATGACAGTGAGTGAAAGTGTCAACGATGTTAGATATTATGCCAATTCATATGTAGACGGCAGCAGTTCAAAAAAGTACATGGATATTTATATAAATGGCGGCGGTGACAACAATAACACCGCATATACGTCAATGTATGCATATCCCGGTTATCAGGGCAACTACAAATTTGTATCGATAGCTGCGACAAACGATAACGGT
>JAMPBF010000120.1 GCA_023666805.1 Bacillota bacterium | reverse complement strand
CCGATTTTTTCAAACAGCCTTTTGATTCCACAGGCTGTTTGGACTATGATAATCAGCTCCTATCTATAAACTTCTATGCCCAATAAATAATAGGATAGTTAATATTGGGATTTGTCATAAATTCCAAATATTCTGTAACCATGGAAAATAGAGAGGAATATTTTGGTACAGTACCAAATTTACCACCCAAAAAATACGGGAATGACATCAAAAGTTATATCTGTGTTGAAAATAGTTTTTCCGTTTTCTGATTCAGCTGCTAATTGTGCAAAGTGGCTTTTGGTTTCATAGGCTATGCCGTGAGATTTTAATCAAAGTTAATCTACAGCTTACAAAGTTGCCGCTGTATAATCATATGCCCAAAAATTGCTCTTTATCAGGTTTTTTCAAGAACATAAAGCATCTTTATTAGTCCACACAACAAGTGAAATTATTCTCTCATTTCAAAATTGTCGAGCATATTTTCATTTGCTTTAAACAAATCAATTGATTATCTTAATTGCATTAAAAAGTCATCAATATATTGTTTATTGACACTTTGTTCTTCGCCACTTTGATCATACGAACTATAATAAAGGAACCAACGACCTGAATCCGTATTTATATCATATGCCCACCGATACCCCCATTGATATGCCTTTTTCCATATGATTCTGTTGTCCTCAATACCGATGTTGATGACATAGCATTGATTATCCGCATCAAACACACCGTAACCGGTAAAGTAACAATTTCCTTTTTCGTCCTGTGATATTTTAAAATTGCGTTTTTCTGTATGCTCTGCATTGTAATTCCACAAATCTGATTTATCATTACAAGGGTCTAATATCTCAGGCTCTGTAGGAGGCATAGTTAATATCGATCTACCAATATCTCCTCCAAAATTTATCGTACCAAGATATTGAATTTCTTCGTCATTGATTTTGTATGCCGCCATACAGAAAAACACATTATTTGAAGTGAGAATCAGTTCGGTGGTTCCGTCATTATCAATGTCGGCGAAACACCTGTCCATATACGATGTAAAATTATCTGACAAATATGACATTTGCCATGCTTTTTCCACCAACTCCTCAGTCCAAGGCGGAGAGAAATTTTCAATTGTTCTTTTTCCCAAATCAAATACATTTGGTTCCCATTTGTTTGATATTGCGTTTTCACTGTCAAATTTTGACTGATTGATATTATGATTTTCAGTAGTGGTAAAATTAGTGAAATCCTCTTTTTTCTCTTCATTCAATGCAGTGTTTTCGCTAAAAGTCGTTTTATCATTAATATCATACATCTGATTTGAACAACCGCATAATACAAAACATACGAAACACGTAAGAATTAACCTTTTCACAACTCCCCCTTGTTAATTAAATTTTAATCATGAAGCTTAGATATAAAATCTGTTAAAGCGTTATCATTTGATTCCTTATTTTTATTAATGTCCTTTATAATTCTTTCATCAAAATAAATGACTCTCTTATCTTCGTACATATAACGGTAATATGAGTAATAAAAATAATTAAGATCGCTTTCGTCAAAATTTTTATTGTTATTGTAATCATTATAATCTTCTCTCCATCTAACAGCATTTGCTTCTGCTATAGCATAGGATGAAAAATTATTAGATATATCATAGTTGGGTTGTACCCAACACAAAGGAACTTTGAGATGGTTAACCAATTTAATGCAATTAATTAAAAATATATCCTGATTGCACAAATCAATTGCATCATTCTTTGAAAACGCTAAATTGCACTTTATCATTGCGTTTATAACAGAACACATTCCACCATTTTCATTCACATATTGTGTTGAACCAATAATATTTTTATCATCAACTCCGCCACTGCTTTCAGTAAACATCATACCTATTAATGTAAATCCATCTATAGGATTACTAATACGATTTTCATCATATATTTCCCTATATTCATTTAAAACTGGAGCGACATTGGCTAATGCCATTAATAAACCTTGATATTCAGGCTTTGTTTTGAAAATATGATAATATTCATCAACTTTTGGACTTTTAACATGGGAAAGTTCATTTCCATCCTTAGAAACACAATAAGCAATATGAAACGGCAAATTAATATGATACATTCCAAACTCTTCAATAATATTTTCAATCCTATGATTTGTGTCATATAAATATTTCTCATCCCACATAACATATCCCATTTTAGAAGAAATATTATTAATTTTTACTTTAAGCCAATAACAATCCTCCGATTTAACAACACTATAAACTAAGATCTTTGTTTCATCTTCGTTGTATTTATATATTTTATCTGAATTAGAATTAGGCAGAGCATATACATCAACCTTGCAGTTCTCTTTTTTGCCAGTGCTTATAGGTGAGTTTAAATTCTGTAATATTTCAAAAGTATCAACATACTTTTCGCCTGAATCCGTTTTTAAATCATGTGGAATATTGTGAGGATACAACTTGTTATTATCACAATAATCTGGTATGCTGTCATTATCGCTATCCGCATCAACCGGATTAGACAAAATAGGCAATATTCTTATATTATCAACATTATCAACCAAACGGTTAAACAAAAATATCTTAGTAAAGGATGCCTTCACATAGCTTAAATCAATATGATCCGCACATTCCCTCAGTGTAAGCAAATTGTCGTTATTAATCGTGCTTATATTCCCCTGCTTAGCATCATCATCTCTATCGTTTAAAACCTCTTTTATCAGCTCAACATCGACCTCACTCCAATCATTCAATCCGTCCTTATCCGTATCTGTCGGCTCCAAGCCTAACATTTCATAGTGCTGATCCGCCCTTAAAGCTGTATCAAGCTTTATACTGGTCAACCCTGTTGAAGATATTATCCTGTAGCTGCTGTTGGATTTTCCTTCGCCGAGTATTCCTACCAAATTTTTCTTCATATATGCAATATAAGCCTGTTTGCTGATATTCTGATTTGGCAGCTCATAATTATTTTCGAGCGCAGCGCTGCTTAATGCCGAAAACGTATATTTCACGGTTTTTGCTGCAGGTGCAATAATATCCGATTCCTCGGCTGCGCTAAAATCCTTGCAATACGTCTGAGTGCATACCATTCCCTTTGTCTTTTCCGCAAATGCCGCCGCATAGGAAGATTCGTCGATCTCACTATCGCTGAATGGGCAAATAGTGCTTATATGTACACGTTCATCATTTTCCAGTACACCAAGCAGTTTTTTGGTTTTATCCGCACTGCCCATTACCCGTTGGTCGGAAACTATATGATACATTGCAATTATGTTTTCATCGCAGGTATCAAGCATAAACTGTGTTGCCGCTGTATAATCATATGCCCAGAAATTGCTCTTTATCAGGTATTTTTCAAGGCTGTCGAGAGCTTTTTCCGCAGAATCATAGTCGGTAAAATAGTTTTCACCCGTGCTTAAATCGGAAAGCAAATTATTTGTCACCTTAAAATTGCTGCCGAATTTTTGGTAGTATACGTATATTTTGATGTCGGCATATCTGTCGAATGCGTCCTCGGTTATTTCCTTTATGCTGCTTTTTATTTCCTCAAACGACTCGTCATCGATCACGCTTCTTGTGTCTATGCAAAAAACAATATTTGCGGGTTCATTTGCGTCCTCGTCCTTAAGGTAATAATTGCCCGGCTCTGTATTTTCGATATTGTTGACCCATTTTTCCATGTCCATGAGACAATAGGTTCCGACCCTGTCAACATGCGTATAAACACGGTTTTCGTTTTCGTCGTAGAATGTTTCCACGGGAAGAAGTATGTTATCTTCCTCAAAATATTTAAAGATATTGAATCTGTTTATACCGTCAAAATTCGAGTCGTCGGAATATACGCCGATTCGATCGGAAACGGCAGAATAGGCAATATTAAAGTTGATTATCACATCGCTTACGGTCAAGCCGTCACTGTATGAAAGCTCAGGAACAACGCCCAAAACAGCGTCATTTTGCAAAATAGGATAAGAATATCCGCTTTCGTCCGCTGTTAAGCAATGATCCGCAACACCTGCTGCGGTTATATCAACGGAAATAGTAAATGGGTTTTCTTCAAGACCGTTTATGCCCAGCAAGGCAGAGCTGTCAGTCTCAACAGTCTGCTCTGTTGTATATTCGCTGTCGGGATAACCAAAGGTTGCGGGATTGTTGGGATCAAGACCGAGAATAATCTCGTCGCCGTCCGTTACCTTATCCTTGTCAGTATCACAATCGGTAGGATCAGTATCGTATTTATAAACCTCGTCATAATCCGAAAGCCCGTCATAATCGCTGTCCTTAACAAAGGGGTTGGTGGACAGATTATATTCCTTGATATTGGTCAAACCGTCCTCGTCAAAATCCTCATCGGCGTCGGTAATTCCGTTATCATCGGAATCGACCCTTGAAGGGTCTGTTCCCAAATAATAATATTCATATCCGTCGGGCAAACCGTCCCCATCGGTATCGGGATTGAATCTGTCCAATCCGAGACTTATCTCAATGTAGTCGGGCAAACCGTCCTCATCACTGTCCAACCCGGGGTCGAACTCAAAGCCAAATTCTATCGGTATCACAACTGCGGTCAGCTTGTAATTGTCGAATATTATATCCGATTTGGTATTTGCCGATACGTCTGTATCGGGGTATTCAGCGGTTGCTTCACCGAAAGCTGTATCTTCGGTCGTACCCTCTGTTACCTCTTCAAAATCGGAAATTGTATCCTCGGCTTCTTCGGCATCGGGTTCACCTGTTTCGCCGGTCTGCTCGCCTGTTACTTCAGAATCGGGTTCAGAAGGTTCTTTATCGATTGTTACTTCCGAATTAATTTCAGATGATTCTTCATCGACTTTTATTTCAGTATCGATTTCAGAAGGCTCTTCATCGACCTCGTTGGTCGTGATTTCCGTTACGGGTTCTGAGGCTTGAACTTCTGTCGTTGTTGACGTCTTAAAATCATTGAACGGCTTTGTGCCGCTAAAATTAAACCTTGTGGAATTTCCCGCATAAATAACGGCGTTATGCTCCGCATTTTTTACCTTGAAGCTGCCGTTATTGTTTTCAATCAGCTTGCCGTTCCACAAGTTGTCTATGGCCGCATTTCCGTCAAAGCTGAGCTGCCAAGAGGAATAATCGGTATCCGAACGGTTTTCGATCACCATTTCTGCCTGATATGTGCTGTCGTAATCTCCAACTATGTTATAGTATACATCATAATTATCCGTTATGTCAACTCTTTTTGAGCAATTAAAAATATTTTGCGGGAACTTAAAGCTGTCTCCCGATAAAGTGTAGCCGAAATTAACAGATTGTCCAGGCGCAATTTCCGAATTATAGCCTGCGCTTTTCAAAATATATTCTGTTTCCTGAACGGCATAAATTTGCGCATTCCATAAACCGTTGATTTTTCCGCCTGCATTATATCCCATAGACCAATCCGCAAGAATTTCACTTCCGGTGTTTGTAACGGTTATCTCTATATTTTGATTGCCTGTCCATTCGTTGACCACTTTATATTCAACGGTGTATCCGTTGTATGTATAAAGTCTTGAATTTTCCGTTTTTGGATATGAATCGGCGGAGGCGGAAAACGCAAAGGTATTGACAGCTAAAGCTCCGCAAAGTACAAGTGATACGATCCTCTTAATTGCCCTCATTTTCTTTTCTCCTTTTTGTTATTCGGCATAAGCGCCTATTATTTGTTCGCCGGGTTCGAGCTTTATTGCTCCGGCGTTTGCGTCTGAATCAATAACATTTATATATCGCTCAGCATTTGCATAATCAGCCTTTCCGTCGATCCACGGTATATGCTCAAAAGACCCATCGGGATAGAAGAGAACCATGTCGTTGGCGTTTTTAAACAAAGGATATTCGCCGAATTCGGATATGGTTTCACCCTCAGAGGGAGTATAGTCCACTGCGGTCAGTAAAAATGTTTCCGTCCAGTAATCATCGGTAAGCCCCCAAATGTCCTCGGTGGGTTCTAACTTTATGTAGTATCCGTTCACGGTTTCCATTACTATATTTGAGAACGTAAAATATGACTGCTGTCTGCAAGAGTGACTTGCGTGGCTTGTAATAGGACCGTAACTGTAGCCGTAATCTCGCTCGGGCAATTCATATTGATCGATAAGCAGCTTATCGTCGTCCCAAAGTGATATTTTGGAACCCCCAATTTCAATTTTTATATGATGCTCTGCGTATACGTTACTAATACTGTAAGTTGCCAGCAGCCTTCCTGCTTGCTGAACCATGCTATACCTTCCGTTTCGGAATGTGTCAACATCTACACCCGTTATTTCGATCAGCTTCAAACCCGCTTTGGTTAACAGCACACAGAAACCGCTGAGAGTATTGTCTTTTACGGAGGCGTTAAACAAAAAACCGCCGCCCTCCATGCTGTGCCAATCTGTCTTGTCACGCTGAATGTCGAACGACAGTATTTTTCGTGAATCATTATTATCCTCAACTAACAGAAAATCCTTCAAGGGAGCAACACTGTACCCAAGCATTTTTATGTTGTCGCCATCGTAAATTATATGCTTGTCGAGGGTAGGAAGGTAGTGGTCCGAGTAATTGTAATGGTCATATTCCGTCCAAGCAAAGGTGTCCTGAGCTGTCAGTGTGTTGCTGACCTCAAGGTACAATATAGGAGATTCGTCCGCTGTCGCATGGGCGGAAACCGATCCTAACAGTGAAAACGCTGTCGTTAAGGACAGTAAAACTGTAATTGCCCTGTTTTTGAACTTACTTACTAACTGCATATTCTTCTCCATTCCGCAACGCTATGAAATCGAATTGTTAGCTGCATTTATAACTGTTGCTTTATATGATTTTAGTTCCAAAAACGTTTTTAACTTTTCCGACAATGAGCATAAAACTCAATACAATAAATGAGTATGCTATGGCAACAGACAAGTTATTCGATATCAACAACTTCAGCAGTAAGGAAATAATGATTTCGACTGCCGCTATCAGTGTTGTCCGTCTTTTGTAAACTTTATGCTCCGTTTCGTCCAATGGCTTGTTTCTATCCTCTACAGGAGCAAGTATAAGCACGACCGATGCCGATACTGCCAAAGCAGCATAGTACACCCAATCTGCTACATAGAGATATTTTAAACCAATCGAAACGATAATCAGCATTATTACCGAAAAAAAGTAACACCTTAAAGGCGTCTTAGCGTGATACCCACCCGCAAATGATCTCAGTGGAATATACGCAGCCATAAATACCGTAATTTCAAGAACCACGCCGAAAATCCAACCGATAATTAAAGCGGAAGACACGTTGAGAACAGACACCAATATTTGATTTATACCGTATATGTATATCTCTGCGTCTTCCTCTTTAATTATGTTGCTGCGCACAAGATTATCTCCGATCCTATGCGAAAGCTTTGCAAAAAGTTCCATCCTTAGAATTTGCGGAGCTTTTCTGCGCCTTTTGGCAGCTTCGGTTGATAGGCTACAAAATGGCAAGCAGAATTAACATTTGCGGTTACAGCCATTTTGGCAGCAGATGCGATTGCTCTTTTTGCAACATTCATGCTTTCAGATTTTTTTCTGTTTTCCATGTCTGTGATTTCCTTTCTTTTTTTCTTTATTTTACATTTTTCTAAAAATTTGTCAATACGTTTGGCGTGAAATGTATATGTTAGCGACGTAAACCGTAAAAAATCGGTTCAAGGAAGTCCTCCTTGAACCGACTAAAGTCAACTTTGTTTCAGATATAGTGCTGCTGTTATTGTAAATGTATTTTCATCAGTTTCAATTTCGGTTATTCCATTATACCGCTTTAAAATCTCATTAATACTTTTTAATCCTAACCCGTGATTAGTTTTATCTTTTTTTGAAGTAATTAATTTACCGTTTTCCATATTCAAGGCGTTTTTGTAAGGGTTCGAGATTTTAATAACCATCATTCCCTTGGAGTAATTCATTTTAAAATCAATAAATTTATTTTCTTCAACCAAAGCAATCGCTTCTAAAGCATTATCAATTAGGTTGCCCAAAATTACGGTTAAATCGAAAGATGGGAAAGTCATATTTAAAGGCAAGGTTACCTTCGCATTAATTTTGGTGCCTTCTTCAAGCGCAGGATAGAATTTAAAATTTAACAACCCATCAATTTCGGGATATCCCGTATGTATTATTTCGGTTTTGTTCTGATAAACCCCTATAATATCCGTAATGTATTTATATGCATCTTCTTTATTATTTTCCATATATGAAAGGATTGTGACCAAGT
>JAMPBF010000011.1 GCA_023666805.1 Bacillota bacterium | reverse complement strand
TAAGAGCGGATAGATTTGATAAAATAGCGATTTTATCGTCACATTCCTTGGCAATAAGCTTTAGCTTCTCGCATATAAAGTCAAAAAGCTCACTTTTATTGTCAAAGCTTTGAAATTCTATATCCATTGCTAATTCCTCGTATTTCTGTTTATTAACACCGCTTTAAGTTTATCAAACACAATAATTTGTGATTTATACAGGCTGAAATAGCCCGAAAGCATAAATGAGGTTACCACCACTATTGCAAAGTAGGGAAGACCCTCCATGCCGAAAAGCTCAATGCTAAGCATTATGGAAGCCAAGGGAGCGTTGGTGCAGCCGCAGAATACTCCTATAAGACCCAAAGCCGCTCCAAATCCGGGATCGATTCCGATAAGCGGAGCGACAGTACAGCCTAAGGTTGCTCCAATAAAGAAGGTAGGTACGATCTCTCCGCCTTTAAAGCCGCATTCAAGAGTAATAACGGTAAACAGCAGTTTTAAAATAAATGCTTCGGGACGTGCTGTGCCGTTTAAGATCGCATTATCCACAACACCCATTCCTGCGCCGTTATAATCGGTTGTATTTAAAAGTAAGGTTAGACCTATTATTGCTGCGCCTCCCACTATCGCTCTTAAATATTCGTTTTTAAGAGCCTTGTGGATCAACTTTCCGCCTTTTGAAAGCGAAAGGCAAAATACAATACTCATTATCGCAAATATGATCCCCAAGCCTGTGATCTTTACAAGATTCAGCGGAGAAATAAGCGGCACTGAATTTAAAACATAGCTTATCGGGTGAATGTTGAACAGTACCGTTAAAAAATATGTAAACACTGATGTAAATATACAAGGCATTATTGCGCTGTAATAAAAAGTGCCGACGCTTATAACCTCCAATACGAATATAACTGCCGTAAGCGGAGTGCCGAAAAGTGCGGTAAACACCGATGACATTCCGCAAAGCACTATTACATTCATGTCATTTTTGTCAAGATGAAACACCTTGCCCAAAGATGATCCCAAGCTTCCTCCAAGCTGCAATGCCGCTCCCTCTCTGCCGGCAGAACCGCCAAGCAGATGCGTTAAAACAGTGGCGATAAGTATTCCGGGAGCCATGGTGAAGGGCACATATCCGTCCTTGCGTACCGCCCTTATTACATAATTTGTTCCGTCTATATCCTGCAACTTGAATAAATGATACAGAAAAACTATTGCCACGCCGCCTAAGGGTAAGAAATAAAGAATAAAATTATGCTCCGCTCTGAGCTCGGTTGCTTTTTCGATAAGCGTATGAAAGAGTATTCCCACTCCTCCGCAAACTACCGCAACGGCAATGCTCAGCAAGATCCATTTGAAAAAAGTCACAATGTACCAAGCTGCATTTTTTGCTTCTGTTTTAAAAGCGTTTTTGTCAACTTTCATTTCATTACTCCCTTTTTTGTATGTCTGTTTAATAATTATAGCACAGTAATTTAATTTTTTCAATTCTTCTCTCTTATGAATAATTAACAAAAAAGTTATATTAGTAAAGTATTTTTTAATAAATCCGATAAACGGTTGTGCCGGATTTTATTATTTTATAAAACAATAATTGACAAAATTCTATCTTTGTGCTATAATAAAAATATGCTAATATACTTTAAATCGATAAAGTAAATGGTGGAATATATAAAAATTAAAAGGAGAACAACATTATGTCAGAGAGAAAAGGTAATTTAATGGGTGTCAGATCGGATATCAAGGTCGTTGACGCTACTGTCAGAGACGGTGGACTGTGCAATAACTTTGAGTTTACCGATGAATTTGTCACCGAGCTTTACAAAGCCAACGTAAAAAGCGGAATTGATTACATGGAATTTGGTTATAAGGCAAGCAAGGATATGTTTAATCCCAAGGATTTCGGCAAATGGAAATTTTGCGATGAGCAGGATATTCGCAAAATAGTGGGTGAAAATGTTTCCGATATGAAGATTGCCGTTATGGCAGACGTAGGCAGATGTGATTTTAAAAAGGATTTTTTGCCTAAAAGCGAAAGCGTTATTGATTTGGTGCGTGTTGCCTGCTATATCCACCAGATCCCTGCTGCAATCGAGATGATAGAATACTTTAACCAATTGGGCTATGAAACCTCTTGCAATATTATGGCGATTTCACAGGCTAATTTAAAACAGGTTGAGGAGGCCTTGGAAATGATCGGACGGTCCTCCGTTGATGTAGTTTATCTTGTAGACAGCTATGGCTCTCTTTACCCCGAAAATGCGGCGGAGCTTGCGGAAATGTATTTAAAGACTGCGGAAAAATACGGCAAAAAGGTTGGTTTTCATGCCCACAATAATCAAAATCTTGCCTTTGCAAATACTATAGAAACGCTTTCCTACGGAGTATCTTATCTTGACGCTACCGCAATGGGAATGGGCAGAGGTGCGGGAAACTGCGCTATGGAATTGCTTTTGGGTTTCCTTAAAAATCCTAAGTATAGTCTTTACGGTCTTCTTGAATTTATTGAGAAATACATGATACCTTTAAAAGAAAGCGGAGTAAAATGGGGATATGATCTTCAGTATCTGTTCACAGGTCAGCTTAACCGTCATCCTCGGGAGGCTATGACCTTTACTGCGGAAGGAAGAAAAGATTATTGCGAATTTTATAAATCCTTGCTTGAAAACTTTTAACTGCTTCAGAAAGAAGGGTTCATATGAAATTAAAAAACGACCTTGCCAAATTTGCTCAAAACAGTATTTCTTTGTCGATCGGCGGAAAAGCAGAATATGTATTGGGTGGTACAAGGTTTGGCGGAGTACCCGACCTTCCCGAAAATTTTCGGTGGGACTGTTATACCGCCTCAACATTTGAAGATGATGAGTTAAAGCCTCGCCCTTTGGCATTTATAGCACAGTTTAATCTTGAAGAAATGTCACGGTATGATAATGAGCATTTATTGCCCGAAAAAGGGCTTTTGTCCTTTTTTTACGAAATCGGCTCTCAGCAGTGGGGCTATGATCCCAAGGACAAGGGCTGTGCCAAGGTTTATTGGTTTGAGGATATAACAGAGCTAAAGGCTGTTGAATTTCCCAAGGATTTGCCCGAGGACTATCGCTTTCCAATGCTTAAAATTAAGGCGAGATCCAAGGTCAATTATCCCTCCTATGAGGATTACAGCCTTACCCGCATCAATATGACCGAGCATTGGGATGAGTATGATGAAGCAATAAGCTCCTTGGGTGTACAAGAGGAAGATATTAACCACAAGCTGTTGGGCTGGTCGAATCCTATTCAAGGCAATATGACGCAGGAATGTGAGTTAGTAAGTCGCAATTATTACTTGGGTAATGGTTGGGATAAAATAACACCTCGTGACAGACAGGAAAGTATTGACCGCTCAAAGGATTGGCAGCTTTTGTTTCAGCTTGATACTGTTTCCGAGGGTGATTTTGAGCTGATGTTCGGCGATTGCGGCAGAATTTATTACTACATTCGCAAAAAGGATTTGGCTGCAAGAAATTTTGATAATATTTGGTTAATATTGCAATGCTGCTGACAAAACGATTGCTTTTTAAAGGAGAGGTATGGAGATAAATCTTTTAAAAATGTTTTCGCAAAAAAATAAAGAGAAAAAATACAGTACAATAGATGAGAACAATGTGAACGATTATCTGCTAAATGAAGTCTTTCACAAGATGTTTGAAACAAAGGACATTGTCAAAGGCGACAGTCTTTATTGTCCCAAATGGGACGTAACGGTAAAGCCATGGGCGTCTCAGCTCACCGACAAAAGCGCAATGGTGGAATTTAACATATACTCGCCCAAATGGGGTACTGAGTTATACGAATGCTCCGTAGGAATGGGCAATGATACCAAAACAGCGATTGCTATGGCGGGCAGTTCATTTATTTTCTCTTTTATGAACGCAGTAGCTTTAATGGAAGAAAACAAAGATCCCATACATCTTGAAACCGAGTTTGCGGGCAAAAAACACAGATGGCAGGCTTTTCTCGGCAATGTTGTGGGTATGGGCGAATCCCACTCGCAAGACAGCGCAAATACATACTGGGAAGAATTGAAGGACGGAATAGTTAAAAGGCTTGGCAATCAAAAGCTTTGCTATGTTAAAGTTTATGCTGCAAATGCAGGCGGTGAGGTAACGGGAGAATGCCGTATAGACGATATAAAAAGCGACGAGTTAAGCGCAGTCGTGGCAAAAATGGCGGAAAAATGGGAAATAAAACAGTTTGCCTCCATTAAAACCTTTTTCTTAATACGTCAAGAAGAGGAAACGGTAACGCCGTATTCTTATTGGGAAAAAGACGGCTTTGACAGTTTTAAGGAAAAGGTCAAAACCGCAGCGGAGCTTTTCTATTCCTGCAATACTGATGAAGAATTCAACACCTTAATATACAGAACCGCAAATGCGATCGGTGATCTAATTTTAGCTGAAGAATGCTATTCCTTCCTGCCTGAAATCTGTGCGGAAAATGCTTTTCCCGAGGCTTTGTATTCGGAGGAGATTGACGTGCAGTTTGAAAATCAGCCGGCAGCTTCATATTATAAAAATCAGCTTTCGGATTATCGTGCGCTGCAAAAAGCGCTTTTTTCCTTGTTTAATTTCGGAGCTTTCGGTGATGCAACCGATGAAATATATAAAAAATATATTGGATTCAGTGCAATTTATCATGGGGTTTCGCAGCTTTTGGAGAAAAACGGCAATATTGAGGGTGCAAGATTTACAAAGCTTATTTATAATGTTAGCGGCAATTTTGCGATAAGGTGATTATGTTTACAAAAGAACAAATAAAAAATGAGCTGTTAAAACAGCTTTCACTTGATTATAACTGCAAGCCCGAGGATTTTGACGGCAGTGAAAACATTTTGACAATAGCTGCTAAAAACAAAGGCAGACGGGAATATAATGATAATGCTCCCTTTTTTTCAATGGTAACATTGGGGAAAAATGCGGTTATATCGGCTGATGAGAAAATTCACCAGTTTTTAAAGGAATATATTAGGGATAAAACGGGATTTTGGCTATTTGAGGAAAATTTGTTGTATAATATTCAAGTTGAGCTGTCAAAGTACGAAAAAATTCTTTCCCAAATTCACCATATGTTTTTGCCCGATATAAAGCTTTTAAATTTTAAGCCAGATTTTGAGATAAAATGGTTTGAACAAGGTGATATTGGGCAGTTTTACGGTGATGAACGTTTTACAAATGCATTTTGTGAGAAGTATAAACCAAACCGCCCTGATGTTCTTGGCGTTTGTGCTGTTATTGACGGTGAAATTGCGGGAATGGCAGGCTGTTCTGCCGATTCTGAAATTTTTTGGCAAATAGGCATTGATGTAATGCCTCAATATCGGGGGAATGGCATCGGAAGCGCTCTTGTGGGAATTTTAAAGGACGAAATTTTTAAAAGAGACGCAATACCTTTTTACGGTACAGCTTCGGGAAATATACACTCCCAAAATATTGCGCTTAATTGCGGTTTTTATCCTGCTTGGGTTGAAATTGAAAGCAAATAAAATTGATGTCATTTTTTGCAGCAGCGATTTTTTTATATATTGGTGTATTACAGCTTATTTACAAGCTCCTTAAAATGTCTTCCTCTTTCCTCAAAGTTCTTGTAAAAACCGTAGCTTGCAGCGGCGGGGGAGAGAACGCAGCAATGCTTTGCCGCTTCGTAAGCTTTTTGGACGGCTTCCTCCAGATCTTTAACCTTGTACACATTGGCTCTGTCATTGAGCATATCGGCTATTCTGTAACCGCTGTAGGGCAGGCAAATTATGTTTTCAACATTGCCTCGGTTAAAAAAATCCACCAAAATATCATAATTAATACCCCTATCCATGCCGCCTATAATTACAGTGTCGGCATTAAAGGTATTAACTGCGTTTATTGTTGCAAGAGGGATTGTGCTTATACTGTCGTTAATAAATTTCACGCCGTTTACAAGCCTTACAAATTCCATTCGGTGTTCAAGTCCGTTAAAGCTGCTTACCGCTTCTATCGCCTTGTCAAGATCACAGCCTTGATGTAATACCGCACAAAGTGCTGCCGCAATATTATATAGATTGTGCTTTCCCTCCAATTTTGGAGCAAGCATTTCGCAAGAAATCCGTTGTCCCTCAATAAAAATACCGTTGTCATCAATATAAATATCCGCTTTTTCGTCCATGGAAGCGGTTATTTTTTTTGAGGGCAGGGAAGCGATTTCCCGATCCTGCAAGTCTTTATTGTAAATCAATAGACTACTGCTGCTTTGGTAACGGTAAATATTTTCCTTGGCAGCTTTATAAGCGTTAAAATCAACGTAATGATCCAAATGCTCCTCGTAAACATTGAGCAAAAGGGCTGTCTTAGGCGATGCCTTAATATATTCCAGCTGATGACAGGACATTTCCATTACAACGGTGGTATCCTGCCGCAAGGCGTCGACTGCGGACAACGGAGGGATTCCTATATTTCCGATCAGTACCGCATTTTTCCCGCAATAATTCAAAATATGAACAATAAGGCTTGAGACGGTGGATTTTCCCTTTGTGCCCGTTACCCCGATGGTGTAATTGGGACAAAACCTTAAAAACAAGTCCGTTTGACCTGTTATTTTTTCTTTGTCCTCGGCGCTTATTTTATCCAAAAGAGCAATTCCCGGGGTTTTCATTACAATATCGTAATCCTTGATTGCGTCAAGATAATTTTTACCGCAGTACAGCTTATATCTTTTTATATCATCGGTGATATTCGGATTTTGATCGGAAATGCCTATTTCGCAATCAAAATCCTTTATCAGCTCGAGAGTGGATCTTCCTTCACGCCCAAAGCCCAATATAAGTACTTTTTTGTTTTCAAAAAAAGCTTTTAATTTTTCCTTCATCGCACCGGTTTCCTTATTTTAATAATGATATAAATTCTTTGGGAACAAAGTTGTTTTTGTCGAAGAAATGATCTAAATTTTCGGGATTTTTTTCCGAATCGGGATCGCTCAAATAATCCTTCAACAGCAGCGGGAGCTTTTGATCTTTTCTTTTTTCCGCAGCTTTAAACAGCGCAAGGCTGATCTCCTTTTTAGTACCCACACATTCAAACGGTTTGTCGTAATCCTGATATACAAGACCCTTGAACAGATCTCGGTATTCTTCCTTTTCCAGCATATTTTTTTCGAATATTTTGATTAGTTCCTCATCCGAAAGAAAAGCCGCCAGCATTATATAAACATATAGGCATTTTGCGCAATTTGCGCACCATGTGTCTGTTTTTGAGCCTACATTACAGCTTTGGAAAACAGGAAAGTATTTGGGATATTCAACGAATTTTTTTGTGATCTGCCATTCGCTCCAGGGTCTCAGCATGCTGAAATACTCGGGACAGGAATTGAAGTATCGCTTGGTGTAATATCGAAAATCAGCTTCAAACTCAGTGCTTTTACTGTACTGATGATTAATTTCAGTGCCGTTAATATTTGCTTCATTGGCGCTGCTTTCGTTTGACAAAGCGATATACCTTTTTCCGCTGCAATATGCAAAAATCCAAGCGGAAAATGCTATAACCGCAGAAATCGGCGTGTGCCCGTTAAGATAACCGATCTTATTAAGCTCTAAAAGCTGTTTATCGATAGTGCGTCTTACGCCTATGATCCGATCATCTTCATATTCTGCCATGTGAGCGCAATTTAAGGTAGCCTTGCGAGGATTTAAAATATAGCAAGCATTTTTATCCTTATATTCCTTTAACAGTTCAAGGGTAACTGCACTGTCTTTTCCGCCGCCGACAGGTATTAAAAACCCTTCGCCGACATTGTTGTCCTTAAACTCGGGAACCTGATCGGAGCAGGTAATTATGTTCATAAAATTTTCAATGTCTGTGCTGATCTCATTGCGGTAAAAAAACTCGCCTAATCCGTTAAAATAAAGCTTTTTCCACCATTTTATCTGTTCCGTGCTTAATGCGCCGCAATTTATTTTGACCGTAGGAGGGCAGGCACATTTCCAATAGCTTACCAGCTCCGACATGCCCAAAGAAAAAACCGCATAGTCAAGCAGTTTTTTATCCTTTACGCCACTGATCAATTCAGGAGAAAAGCTCCATTTTGGGCTAAAGCAGTATTGACCTATTTTAAAATGATAAACAAAGCTGTCATTATTGACTTCATAGCTGTCATACACAAATTCTCCGTGTTTTTTTCTAAGCTGTTCAAATTTGTTCATATTTGCTCCTTAAAAGAGGTATATAATATAATTATTCAGGCTGTCAGTCTAAAATCACAGGCATTGAAGTGTAATCCAAACCGCATTTATCTTTTTTGCGTAACGCCAATGCATATTGACTGTCGCAGCGGACTTCGAGCTTGGCTTGTTTTTTTGCATCTTCGCTTGTTTTTTCCAGCTGGGCAAGGGAAGTGTTTATCGGAAGCTCACAATTTGCGGCGGATAAAATCTCCTTGCCTTTACTGTTCATACCTAAAATTCTAACATAAGAGGGTTTAATTTTCAAGTCGTTTTTTGTAATTCCCAAAAAAGCGGATAATACGATTCTTCTGATTCTTGCAAGAGTATAGCGCTTTGTTTTAATGAGGAAATACAGCTCGTTAAGATTTGAAGATACTTGAATAGCCCTGTAGATCCTGTTTTCCAGACCTAATACCGCATTGGGGGTTTTTTCGATCTCGGATTTGTTCATAAATCTGAGCTTTGATAAAATTGCGGTTTCTATATTCAAAATAGAAGCGGTATTTGAAAAATCACTTTCGGGGGCTAAATCCGAAATATCCTTGCCGTCTGTAATCATTTTGCGAAGCTGCGATGCGCTGGCAATTTCGGAGGGCGAATCGATCTCGCTGTCGTGTTCCGCAATTGCTCTTTTTATTGTGACCGGCTCTATCGGTGAAGCATAAGTGTCCAATGCTTTTAAATATTCAATAGCAAGAGTGTTGTTGGGAGTGGTGAGCGTTTCGATTACATCGTCGGTATAGTACTTCTCTATGGTTTTTTGAAGTGCGGCGGGATATGCCATACCGTTTGTTAAATGCTTATTGAATTCCTCGCTTTCCATTGCATAATAAACGGCTCCGGCAGCTTCGCGCAAAAGCTTTATATTGCCGCTTTCACTGCCAAAGCTCAGCATATTGACGCAGCCTAAGGAATTAAGCAGATAGACGGCGCCTTGAGCAAATTGCTCTGCGCTTGACAGGGCGTAAGCCACGGGAAGCTCGATCACCAAGTCAACGCCGTTTTTTAACGCTGTTTCCGCACGTTTATACTTATCAATAAGCGCAACGTCTCCTCTTTGCGTAAAATTACCGCTCATAACGGCAGCGATGTGAGTTGCGCCGTATTTTTCCTTGGTTTGTTCGATATGATACTTATGACCGTTGTGAAATGGGTTATATTCGCATATTATTCCGCAGATTTTCATTTTTTTCTCCTTATTGTTTTTGATGGTTTTCATTTTGTTGGTTATGTTGTACAAAAAATGGGCTTAGTCTTTTACTTGATTTTTTTTATTTTTTGGTATAAAATATAAATAATATGAGATTAAAAAGGAAGGACATTACAACAATGAAAATTTTAGTTATTAATGCAGGCAGTTCCTCTCTAAAATATCAGCTTATTGATATGGACGACGAAAGCGTAATCGCTAAGGGAAATTGTGAGAGAATAGGCATTGGCGGTCATATTACCCACAAAACCTTTGATGGCAGGCAGGTAAACATTGACTGTGATTTTCCCACTCACACGGAAGCCTTTGAAAAGGTGGTTGAGGTTCTTACCTCGGGAGACGCTTCGGTTATAAAGGGCATGGACGAAATTGCCGCTGTAGGTCACAGAATAGTACAGGGTGCGGAAATCTTTGATAGGGCAACTATTGTTACCGATGACGTTATCAATCAAATTGACGATCTTGCCGAGCTTGCCCCCGTACATAACCACCCTCATGCATTGGCTCTCAGGGCTTGTAAAAAGGTTATCCCCGAAAATGTTCCTCAGGTCGTTGTATTTGACACTGCTTTCCACCAAACAATGCCGGAAAAGGCTTATATGTTTGGCTTACCTTACGAATGCTACGAAAAATTTCATGTAAGAAAATACGGTTTCCACGGCACGTCTCATCGCTTTGTATCAAGGGCATTGGCTAAAGCTATGGGTAAAAATGTTGAGGATTTAAAGATAGTTTCCTGCCATTTGGGCAACGGTTCTTCAATAACTGCCGTTGACGGCGGAAAATCTGTTGATACCTCTATGGGCTTTACGCCCCTTGACGGCGTCATAATGGGTACAAGAAGCGGCTGTGTGGATCCTTCTGCCGTTACATTTGTTCAGAAAAAGCTCGGTCTCGACTCCTCCGAAATGAGCGAGTACCTTAATAAAAAATCAGGCTTCCTCGGCGTCAGCGGAATATCCAGTGATAATCGCGATATTGAGGCTGCCGCAAAGGAGGGCAATAAGCGCGCAATCCTTGCAGGAGATATTTTAAGATACGGAATTAAGAAATATATCGGTTCTTATGCAGCTGTAATGAACGGTTTAGATGCCGTAATCTTTACAGGCGGTATCGGAGAAAACGCCGCCGATGTTCGTGCTGATGTATGCCGTGATATGGACTTTTTGGGAATTAAGCTTGATGAGGCATTAAATGCAAAGATAAAAGGCGAGCTTACCAAGATTTCTTCCGCCGACAGCAAGGTTGAGGTTTGGGTAGTTCCCACTAACGAAGAGCTGCTTATTGCAAGAGACACGAAGGAGCTTTGCGGTTTATAATACTAATTCCTGTTTAAAAGATAGACTTT
Source organism: Bacillota bacterium (assembly GCA_023666805.1). Classification (GTDB taxonomy): domain Bacteria; phylum Bacillota; class Clostridia; order Oscillospirales; family Ruminococcaceae; genus Ruminiclostridium_E. The sequence goes on along the minus strand of JAMPBF010000011.1, from coordinate 16,748 downwards.
TTCTATATTTTAAAGCGGAAACAGTATAAATCAATTTTGCGTTCCGGTTTTTTATTTTCATAATGTTTTCCACCATCAATGTCCCCCGTCTGTAATAGGACGGGGGACATTGACTTAATTAGTTATTTTTTTGATGCAGCAGAATTCATTTGCCCAATTACAGCTGCATCTTTAATTTTTTGGGATAACTTTAAAGCGTCATGGTCGTCCGTTGTAGGTTGTTTTTTGTTTTTGGAGCTGTTTGCCGACTTCCTTACATCGGCTGTTTCCTTATACATTTTATACCGTTTTAAATATTTTTCGGCAAGAGATTTTATGGGAATATAAACTTGACTTTCGCTTTCGTTTATTTCCGTGAAAATCCTGTTGATTCTGTCATGCATAATGGACTGTAATCTGGAGGCTGCAAACTGGTGAACGGCGGCAAGATCCTCGTTTCTCAGCACGGCCTCGGCAAAATCCAAAAATTTGTTAAAGTCTTTATATTGCAGGTAGTTAAAGGCGATGGTAATGCTTGAATAGTAGTTTTTGTTGATGATATAATGATTGTTCAGCATTATTTCGCCCCGTAAGAGTGCGTCGATTTCTTCATCGGTAATATGATCTACCATAGCAGCGGATTGAAGCATTTCGCTGGTAGGCATAATATCGCATTTTTCCGCAATTTCATCGGGCAATGCCCTTTTTCCCTTTAAATACGGCGGCTTATTGCTGCTGTAGGTGACCGATTCGGTATATTTATCTATTGTGTTCTTTCTCACCATAAAGAAATTTTCCAAGATCGGATTTGGCACTTTACTGAAAGGTATTTTGGCAGGGCAGGAAAAAAGAGAGTTCTCGCTGACCTCTTTTTCTGTCTCTTCAAGATTTTCATCCGAGGCAGGCATCTCTTCAATTTCATCTGCAAAGCAGATATTTCTTATGGGCTCTATAATAAGGCAATGGATTTTTTTGTTTTGCATTAATGCTGCCGTTACGTCGTGATGATTTGAAAGCAGAGCGCAAAACATGCCGGACAAGTGGAAGCACAAGCCGTAAGCGCCGTCTTCTTTTTCGACCTTATCCATTGACGCCCTGATACTTTTCTCATTGTAAGCGGAAACCGCCTCTGTAGGGACCAAAAATGCGGGAAGCAGAGGGTGTTCCTTGCGGCAAACGGGATTAAAGGTGCTTGATCCGCTAAGCTCGTGACTTACCATATAGCTTGGCCAAAAGAAATTACCCGCACCGTCTGTGGGAAGCATTTCCGATTCGTAAATTATATACAATCCGTTTTTAATGTAATCCAAAATAGGACGAAGGGCGCTTAAAGCCGTTTTATTGTTGTTAAAATAATCCTCGCAGACGGTTTCCACTCTTTTTGGAAAATCGCCGCAATGGTCAATTGATGAAATTTGAGTAATTATTTTGTTTGAATACTGATCGTTGATGCTTCTTTGGATAATGTTTATCAAAGCCTCATTGCCCACATAAAAGGTTTCCTTGATCCCCTTATCCCGTGCGCTGGTCGTGTTGCATATGCCAAAGCTGCACGGACCGGAGGAAATGCTTGCAATAGTATATTCCTTGTCTTTGATAACAACGGTTTCCGATGAGATTGATGATTTCATATTATATCCTACCTTTGTTTTACTCTTGAACTGATTAGGGCTAAAATATTATTGACCTCATTTTTGGGGATAAAGCTTTTTGGCAGCCAAAATACCGATTTGTTATCCCTAAGAACGACAATACCGACGTGTGTTTCAATAAAGAAATTGGCTTCGCTCCAAGGTATTAGATCATGAGTGGTATATACAAAGCTCTCCACAGCCGCAAAGCCCTCGGGTGCGACTACAACGGTTATTTCCTTTGAAGCCGCAGGGTCTATTTTATTAATTGCGTTAAATTTATGCCTTGCAATTATACCGACCACTAAATAAATTACAACCGAAACTATGATTCCTGAGAAAATAGAAATAGGCAAGCAATATATCCAATTTTCCTTAAAATTGCCCAATACATTGACAAGCACCAGAAAAATAATTGCGATCAAAGCTATAGCCAATAAGAATATATATCTGCCGAATCTGGCGCTTACCAAGGATATATTGCAGGAATTTATTACCTTATCCTCATAATTTCCGTGCATAACATACGCATTAGCGGAATTGATATTCTTGTATAAATATTTCAAAGGAAGGATACGCTTGCCGAATTTATAGCGAATTTCCGGATGCAGAGCAATTTGTCCTTCGATTATGGCTCTGACGCTCAAGAGCTGTTCCTCTGAGCTAAAGGCCGCTCTTTCGATGTAATATGTACGATTTTCCGTGACAATGGTCAATTTATCGGTCGCTTCGGTTATAGAAGTGATCTGCCCCCAGTCATAAATGGCAGGAGGAACGGATTCGCCTTGAAATACAACAAAATAATCGGCAAAAATATAAGTAGTTCCCGTCATTGAAGAAAATACTTTTTGCCCGCTTACGGTTTCAAATGCCATACTTTACTCCAAATCATCATTTAATTTTAAACAATTCAAATAACTCTCTTAATATGCCGAAAATATAAAATATAATTTCGGACGAAGCTGTTACTTAAATATGTTTAATCTTATTATATCACAAAAAAATTAAAAATGGAATATCTTAATCGTGATTTTTGACAAAAAATAAAAAAATTTTATCCTTTTACTTGCAAAAAAGTATAGTTTGCTATATAATATTTGGTAGTCAATTTTAAACGGCGTTCAAAGTTAAAAAGAAAGGCTTGGTCAAATATCATGGCAGATAAAAAAATGGTGGAGGCGATAACCTCCAGAGATGTGGATTTCGCACAATGGTATACCGATATTGTAAAAAAAGCCGATCTTATCGATTATTCAAGCGTAAAAGGCTGTATGATCATAAGACCTTACGGATATGCAATTTGGGAAAACATGCAGAAAATACTGGACGGAATGTTTAAAGAAACAGGACATGAGAATATTTATATGCCAATGTTCATACCCGAAGGTTTACTGAACAAAGAGAAGGATCATGTTGAGGGCTTTGCTCCCGAGGTGGCATGGGTTACTCACGGGGGTAATGAGCTTCTTCCCGAACGTCTTTGCGTTCGTCCTACTTCCGAAACTCTTTTTTGCGAGCATTACGCTAATATTGTTCATTCACACCGCGATTTGCCCAAGCTTTACAATCAATGGTGTTCGGTAGTGCGCTGGGAAAAAACCACCCGCCCCTTTCTCCGTTCAAGAGAATTTCTGTGGCAGGAGGGTCACACCATTCACGCAACTGCGGAGGAGGCTGTTGAAGAAACCGAAAGAATGTTGAACATTTATGCCGATTTCTGTAAGGATTCCTTGAATATGCCCGTGATAAAAGGAAAAAAGACCGACAGCGACAAATTTGCGGGCGCTGAAGCCACTTATGCCATAGAAGCTCTTATGCATGACGGAAAAGCGCTTCAGGCAGGCACATCTCACTTTTTCGGAGACGGCTTTGCAAGAGCCTTTGACATTACCTACACCAGCAAGGAAAACAAGCTTGAATATGTGTACCAAACCTCTTGGGGAGTAACAACCAGGCTTATCGGAGCCGTCATAATGTCTCACGGCGACGACAACGGCTTGGTTCTTCCTCCTGCGATTGCACCTATCCAAGTAATCATAATTCCGGTAAATCAGCATAAAGAAGGTGTTTTAGAGAAGGCACAGGAGATCGCATCGCGTCTTAAGGGTCAATTCCGTGTTAAAATAGACGACAGCGAAAACAGCCCCGGCTGGAAATTTTCCGAATATGAAATGAAGGGGGTTCCTCTTCGCCTTGAAATAGGCCCCAAGGATATTGAAAATAACCAGTGTGTAATTGTTCGCCGCGACAACCGCGAGAAGAGCTTCGTGCCTCTTGATAAGCTTGAAGAAACGATTACGCAGCTTTTGAAGGCGTTAGGCGATAATATTTACAATATGGCATATGAAAATATGGAAAAACGCACTTACGACTGCACGACCATGGAAGAAATCATTCAAAAGCTTAAGGATAACGGCGATGGCTTTGTACGTGCAATGTGGTGCGGAGACGAGGCGTGCGAGGACAAGGTCAAGGAAGTGACGGGCGTAGGCTCCAGATGTATCCCCTTTGAGCAAAAGGAAATATCCGATAAATGCGTTTGCTGCGGCAAGCCTGCCAAGCAGATGGTTTATTGGGGCAAGGCTTATTAATGTATTAATTTTTTAATGTTTTAATGTTTTACAATCAAAAACAGCCTATAAGTTTTTTTATAGGCTGTTTTAATTTATTCATACAATTCGATCCCGACTATGCTGTTAAAGGTGTCGTATATTTTGGGATTAACATTTTTTACTCTTATGGGTTTAAAATTACCGTCTACAAAAAAGTGTGAGGATTCCGCCTTAATGCGGATGTCGCCCGTTTTCTTGTCGGTAACGTTATAGGATATTTTAAATTTAAGTCCCGAGAAATCCTCCAGCTTCATTTTTATGCAAACGGTTTCGTCAAACCTTACAGCATATTTGTATTGACAGGACACCGATAGGACGGGAATCATTATTCCGTTTTTTTCCATTTCATCGTAGGGAAGACCTATTTGCTTTAAAAAATCTATTCTTGCCTCTTCAAGCCATCTGATATAATTGGAATGATGCACAATTCCCATTTTGTCGGTTTCGTAATACAAAGCGGTGCGGTAAAAGGGTTCGATTATCATTTTTTGCTCCTAAATAAATGTTATTTAAAATTCTTATGCAAATTTTGTTTAATCTACATATACTATTTTATCATATTTCTTTGATTATTTCAAGAATAATTGTAGGAAATTGCAAATTTTTTAATATTTTAAAATATTGTTGAAAAAAATATTAATATGTGATATACTAAGAAAAATGCAAGTTGAGATTTTAAATTATTCATAATTATAATTTGGCTAAAGGAGAAAAGCGATAATGACAGAACTTGACGAAGACAGATTGCAGCATTATTCGGATTTATGCAAAGAAAATTGCGAAATAAATCCGGAATTGTATACGAAATACGATGTAAAACGAGGTCTTAGAGAGATTAACGGCAAGGGCGTGCTTGTAGGCTTAACAAAAATAGCGGAGGTAAAATCCTATACAATTGACGACGGAGATATGATCCCTTGCGAGGGTAAGCTTTATTACCGCGGAATCGACATTGAGGATATTGTAAACGGATTTATTAAGGATAATCGATTTGGTTTTGAGGAGGTCGCTTATCTCTTGATGTTCGGCAGCTTGCCCGACAGGCATGAACTTGAGAATTTCAATAAGGATCTGGTATATTACCGCGATCTTCCTACCAGCTTTACCCGCGATGTAATAATGAGAGCGCCGAGCCGCAATATAATGAACTCATTGGCAAGAAGCGTCTTAACTCTTTACACTTATGATGAAAACGCCGATTGCACCGATATTGAAAATGTCACCCGCCAATCCCTGCAAATGATAGCAAGATTTCCGAGACTGGCAGTATACAGTTATCAGGCGTTTTCCCATTATTACGGCGAACAAAGCCTTTTTATTCATGCTCCCGCCCCGGATCTTTCCACGGCGGAAAATATACTGTATATGCTTCGTCCCGATCACTCCTTTACAGAGCTGGAAGCAAGGGTGCTGGATATTGCCTTGGTTGTTCATGCGGATCATGGCGGAGGAAATAACTCCAGCTTTACCACAAGAGTAGTTACATCCTCCGGAACCGATACATATTCTACGATCGCTTCCGCATTGGGGTCGCTTAAAGGTCCTCGTCACGGCGGTGCGAATATTAAAGTAGCCGAGATGTTTGATGACATGATGGAAAAGGTGAGCGATTGGAGCAGTGACGACGAGGTTGCTCAGTATCTAAACGATATTTTGGATAAAAAGGCATTTGACAATGCCGGACTTATATATGGCATGGGACATGCGGTTTACTCGATTTCCGACCCTCGCGCCAAAATCTTTAAGCATTATGTAGAGCTTTTGGTGGAAGAAAAGGGAACCGAAAAGGAGTTTGACCTTTATAACAGGGTGGAACGGCTTGCACCGGAAATTATCAACTCCAAAAGAAAGACCTATAAGGCAATAAGTGCAAATATCGACTTTTACAGCGGATTTGTTTATAAAATGCTGGGACTTCCCAGAGAGCTGTATACACCCTTGTTTGCAATTTCCAGAGTTGCCGGTTGGTGTTCTCACAGAATTGAAGAGCTTGTCAGCAACGGAAAAATCATTCGTCCTGCTTACAAAAATGTGATCAAGCATTCAAAATATATCGATCTTGACCAGCGTTAAATAACCCCGTATTAAGCTAAGAGGCTGTCGAAAATTCGGCAGCCTCTTTTGGAGGAATAAATGGGCATTTTTAAGTTTACCAATGACAATAAGCGTTATCACACGCTCCACTATTATAATATGCAGAAGTTTGGAGAACGTGTATACAAAGCGCCGATAAATTCCGGATTTACCTGTCCCAATATTGACGGAAAAAAGGGAAGGGGCGGCTGTATTTACTGCGACGGCGGCAGCGGATATTTTACGGACAGCAGTAATTTTTCAACCGAAGAACAGCTTAAGCATCAGATAGCTTTAATTCATGCCAAGCACCCAAATTCAAAAATTAACGCATATTTTCAGTCATATTCCAATACCTATGCCGATGTCGGTACGCTTAAAAAACATTTTGAGCCAATTTTTGATTTTTCCGAGGTTATGGCGCTTTCGATTGCCACAAGATGCGATTGTTTGGAAGATGACATTATGCTTTATCTTTCCGATCTGTCGAAAAGAATAGATTTGACGGTAGAATTGGGGCTTCAGACTGTAAACGACAAAACGGCGGAGATCATAGGCAGAGGACATAGCTTTAGAGAGTTTGAGGAAGGGTTTTGCAAGCTCAGGCGGCAGGGGATCAGAACGGTTGTTCATGTGATTAACGGACTGCCGGAGGAACGCATCGATAACATGCTTGAAACAGCTGAAGTACTGGGAAAAATGAAGCCCGACGGAGTGAAAATCCACCTGCTTCATGTGATAAAGGGTACAAAATTGGAAGAGTATTATAACAGCGGTAAATATATACCGCTTACCAAAGAGGAATACGTGGAAATTACAGTGAAGCAGCTTGAGCTTCTGCCTCCCGAAACGGTCATAGAGCGTATTACGGGAGACGGAGACAAGAAAAAATTGATTGCGCCAATGTGGAGTGCCGATAAAATTTCTGTTTTGGGTGCAATAGACAAATTGCAGTCGGATTTGGATACTTATCAAGGAAGGTTATTTTAAAAACGGCGGCAACATAATTGAAAACGCATCGCAGCAGCGGTGCGTTTTATACAATTTATTCCGCAGTAATTTCCGTATCGTCGGTTGAACCTTCGGCTGTTTCTACGATCCCTTCTGTTGCGGAGGATTCGGAGGCTGTTTCCGTTTCGCTTTCCGAAGCTTCGGAAGCAGCATCTGTTTCCGACTCTGAAGCTTCGGGCGCTTCTTCTTGAGACGATTCAGGCGCAGAATCTGCCGCTTCCGTGCTTATTTCCTCTTGAGCAGTGACGGCTTCTTCCTCGGGATCTGTTGCCTCGGTATTTCCGTCAAGTATTGTTATCGTTACGGGAGTAATTGTTTTTTCTTCATCTTGAGTGGATTCATAGGTGACGGTTACGGTAAGCCCCTTTTCAATTGTGCCTCCGAAAATCTGAGGCTCTTTGTCGGTAGCTATCTTATACTCCTTGTCATCCGTTTTTACGGTAATATTTTTCTTAGCGACAGCGGTTATAATGCCTGTAATCGATTTGTAAGAGGGCTTGGCTTCTTCGGGGTCGTCAGCTCCGCCGTCCAAATACATAGTGGGAAGTCCGCTTATTAGCTCCTCCAGTTCGCTGTTGTCTTCGGACTTGCTGCAGCCTGAGCATATAAGTACAGCGGCGGATAATATAAATGCTAAAATGTATTTTTTCATACAAATACCTCACAGTATAATATTTAGAGTGCAGTTTTAATTAAAAAATCACTGTTTTTTTCAGAATAAGTCGATAAAAACATTATAGCATTTTATATCAAAAAAATCAAGATTTAGTTTTTTCAATGTCTTTTATCAAAATTAATGTCATTATGACCAAGCAAGCTGTCACAATGGGATTTACTTCCGATGAAACCGCAACGGCGGCATTGCTTACGGAAGATTCAATTGAAATCGGAAAAAGCTTCATAAACAGACAAGTAAATGCGGCGCTTAACAGTGCAATCGGAAATCTCGCCAATATAAAGCTTTTTAAAGGTATTTCACCCTTGGATAGAGCTGCTGTTTGAATAAGTATACATATTCCTCCGAAGGAGGTCAAGGCGGATATTACAGGCAGCATGCCGAAATTTCTTTCGGCAAGCATTGAAATGTTCGATATTTCAAAGGCGGCGGCTATAATTTTTTCAATACCCGTGTTTTCTAAAAGGGAATTAAAGCCGATAAACCTTATTAATTCAAGAAAAATATTAAATGCCAAAATCGTGCCGCAAATAATTCCCAAAGCCCTAACGGAATCTCCGATGCTTTCGGTAAAATCCGTCATTTTAAGCTTTAGTGGAGCTGCCGCTCTGCCTTCTTTAAAGTTAACCCCGGTTTTTTCAAAAAGATTTATAATTATGCATGCGCTAAAGCATGCGGCAGCATTCGACAGATATACCAGCAGTCCTGCTTTAAAGCTTCCCAAAACGGTTATGCCTGCAATTTGTATAATAAATGAAGGACTTCCGCAGTAACAGTAGCACAGCATTTTTGCAGCAATTTCGGAATAATTTTTATTATACGCAATATATTCCTTTAAAAGCTTAATTCCTACAGGATAGCCTCCGATAAGGCTAAGCATAAATATTGAAAATTCCCGTCGGCTTCCCTTAAACCAAAATGAGATCTTATACAGAGGATAAAACAAAAGGTCTGCAATGCCGCATTTAATAATTACTTGGGAAAACACCATAAATGCGAAAAGAGAAGGTATTATTACCGACAGACAAACCGTTATGGATCTCTTAGCCGCCTCAGCGGCGCCTCCCGAATCGGCAATGAGCAAAAAGCATATGATTATAGCTGCAAATGCAGCGATAAATGAAATTAATCCTTGTTTTTTCACCCAAACGCTCCTTTTTGTATTATATTTAAACTTGTCTCATATATTTATATTAAAAAGGCGGTGATATAATGAATATTTATGATATTGCAGTTAAATACGAGGAATTTAAAAAATCATGGCAGAAGTATTCGGATATACAGATTACCGATGATTCGGAGATCGTACTGGACGGCTGCCGCAAGGTTATTGAATATAATGAAAATAACATTGTTTTGGAGCTTCCCACCGTTTGCGTATCGGTAGTGGGAATGGATCTTAATATGCGCAATTTCAGCATAGGCGGAGTTGTTATAACAGGCAGGCTCCACTCTTTAACCTTTTTACCAAAGGAGGAACTATGAGAACCAAATCAATAGGCTATGTTAAATTTTCCATTATAGGAACGGAGTGTGAAAGATTTATTACCGAGGCAATCAATCAAGGCATAACAATTTACGATGTTGAAAATTGCAAGGGGATTTTTTACGCAAAAGCCTATCCTAAGGATTACATACTGCTTTCCAAGCTTAAAAGAGGATTTTATGTCCGTTTAAAAATCGTTGAAAGACATGGGATCTGGTTTCGGCTTAACAGGTACAAGGAACGCTACGGTTTGCTTATGGGAGCGGCAGCTTACGGACTTACTGTTTTTTTATGCTCCACTGTTATATGGGATATTACAATTACAGGCAATCAAAGGATTCCTAACGACTCGATCCTTGATTTCCTTTCTCAAAATGGGATATATGCGGGCGCTTCCCGAAAAGGAATATCAAATACCGTAACAGAGCTTAATGCACAAATAGGCTTTGACGATTTAGCGTGGATAAGCATAGAGAGCGAGGGCTCGAGAATAAATGTAAAGCTTAACGAAAGGATCGCCAATCCCAAAAACGGTATTCCTGTAAGCACGCCCTGTAATATCGTGTCGGCAAAGGACGGAATAATCGTAAACGCTGTAGTAAACAGAGGAACGCTGCTTTATGAAATCGGCAGCGGAATAGTCAAGGACAGCGTAATCGTAAGCGGGATCGTTAAGGACGGAGCAGGGAATGTAAGCGTACAGCACGCAGATGCGGAGATAATTGCGGAATTTCAGGAGGAGGTAAGCTTTTATAAGGAATTTAACACCATAGAACAGGTGAAAACCGAAGAAACATATACAAAAGAATACATAAGGCTGTTCGGCTTCACTGTTCCTCAAAATAAAGCCGAATACCCCGAGGGCTACATATATTCCTCCGACAGCTATCAGGTAAATATTTTAGGGCTGCGAATGCCGTGGACAAGACTTGTGGTAAACGGTACAAAAACAGAGGACGTAGAGGTTAAAAGAACCGTAAATGACGTCAAAAGGCTTTTGCAGCAGGAATTTGAGCAGTATGAGCGTAATTTCTTTGTAAACTATAAGATAATGGACAAAGAAATAACCTATGAAAGAGATGAAAATGGCATGAAAGCTACCTGCAAATACACACTTCAGGGCGATGTGGCGGAGCAAAGCGAGATTTTTTATCGAGAAAATCAGTAATTTTATCAAAAATACTTTAAATTTCCAAAAGAATATGTTATACTATTAATATATATTTATAATAAACGACAAAAAATTGCTGTTTACTATATGCTTCAATACAATTTTCTTTTGGAGGAACGTTTAAAATTTATGGCAGAAAAAAATATTTCGGTTAACGGAATGGACTGTATACATGCGATATTCGGGAATTTAGATGAAAATATAAATATTATCCAAAGAGAATACAAGGTCACGATTTTCAGCAGAAACGGCGAAATAATCGTCAGCGGAGCCGAAGCAAATGTAGATGCGGCAGCTGCGGTGGTGGACAGCCTGGAAAAAATGTACAACCAAGGAGAAGCAATAAACGATCAAAGCGTAAGATATGTTATAAGCGTTGTAAACGACGGTATGCAGCAGCAGCTGGCTAATCTCTCATCGGACTGTATATGCGTTACCTTTACGGGAAAGCCGGTAAAACCCAAAACCCTTGGACAAAAAAGATATGTTGATGCAATAAGACATAATACGATAGTCTTTGGGATCGGTCCTGCCGGTACGGGAAAAACTTATCTTGCCGTTGCCCAAGCCGTCCGTTCTTTTAAAAATCACGAAATTCAGCGTATAATTTTAACCCGTCCCGCTGTTGAAGCAGGGGAAAAATTGGGTTTTTTGCCGGGAGATTTGCAGAATAAGGTTGATCCTTATCTGCGCCCCCTTTATGACGCACTTTTTGATATGATGGGAGCCGAAGCCTTTCAGCGCAATCAGGAAAAGGGAGTTATCGAGGTTGCTCCCTTGGCTTACATGAGAGGACGCACGCTTGACGACAGCTTTATTATTCTTGACGAGGCGCAGAATACTACGCCGGAACAGATGAAAATGTTTTTGACCCGTCTTGGCTTTAACAGTAAAATGGTAATAACGGGCGATATTACTCAAATCGACCTTGCAGACAATAAGAGATCCGGATTGGTAGAGGCTTCTAAGGTATTAAAAAATATCGAGGATATTGAACATGTCAAATTCTCGGAAAAGGACGTTGTAAGGCACAAGCTGGTACAGGATATTGTAAAAGCCTATGAGAAATATGCGGCAGGGGAACAAACTAAAAGAAAGTAGGTAAATACAATGTCAAGGGTCAAGCTTTTTTTTACCAACCGCCAAAAATGCGTTGCGCTTCCGAACGGGCTCAGAACGCTTATCAGAAGATGCTGTGAAGAGGCTCTTTCTGAGGAACAAATCGAAGATGATGCAGAGGTCAATTTAACGGTAGTTGACAATGCGGAAATCCGTAAAATGAATTTTGAATACAGGGAAAAAGATTTTGCAACAGACGTGCTTTCTTTTCCCATGAGCAATGGCGAAGAGTTTGATATTGATCCCGAAACAAACCGCATTATGTTGGGAGATATAGTAATTTCTGCGGAAAGAGCGTGCGAGCAAGCAAAGGAATACGGACATTCCTTTGAAAGAGAAATGTGTTTTCTTGCCACTCATTCCATGTTTCATCTTTTGGGCTACGACCATGAGGCGAGCGAAGATGAGGAAAAAATAATGTTTCAAAAGCAGGATACGGTGTTGGAAAAATTAGGCATAGGCAGATAGCAGAGGGAAACCGCATGAACAAGCATTTTAGACTGATCGACAGCTTTAAATGCGCTTTTAAGGGCGTGTTTTTTGTGATATGTCATGAAAGAAATATGCGTATTCATATTGTTGCGGCCTTATATGTGGCATTTTTTTCTGTTTTTTACGATTTTTCCAAATCCGAAATTGCTGTTTTAGTTATAACCTGCGGCTTGGTTATGGTTTTAGAGGCGGTAAATACCGCTATCGAGATCATAGTGGACAAGGTTTCCCCAAAATACAGTCCGCTTGCAAGGTTAGCCAAGGATACAGCTTCGGGAGCCGTGCTTATTTCTGCGATTACGGCTGTAATTGTGGGAATTGTAATGTTTTTTGATATGGAAAGGTTTAAAATTATTTTGGCTTTTTTCAGTGAATGGTCAAATCTTCTAATTTTTTTGAGCTTTACGTTAATAGGGGTAGTTTTTATTACCTCGGGAAAAAAGAGAAAAATCAAAGGAAAGACAAACAATGACTAAATCGGTTTTTATTGCAATCACGGGACGCCCCAATGCGGGAAAGTCGTCCTTAACAAACTTACTGGTGGGAGAAAAAGTGGCAATTGTCAGCGACAAGCCGCAAACCACCCGCACAAAAATAAACGGTATTTTGACTAAAGACGATACTCAGTTTGTATTTATCGATACGCCGGGTATGCATAAGCCGAGAAACAAGCTTTCCGAAGAAATGGTGAAATCCATCAGAAACAGCATGGAGGATGTGGACGTTGCGGTTTTAACGGTAGATGCCACCAAAAGGCTCTCCAAAATTGAAGAAAATTTGATCGAGAATTTTAAAGCGAGAAAGCTTCATGTTATTTTGCTGATCAATAAAGTAGATTTGATAAAGGATAAGTCCGAGCTGCTGGAGATTATTGACGGTATTTCTAAGCTTTATGATTTTGATGAGGTGATTCCCGTAAGCGTCAAAAAAAATATTAATACAGAGCTGATTTTGCCTATAATTGAGAAATATGCCAAGGAATCTCCGCACTTTTTTCCCGACGATCTCCCGACCGATCAGCCCGAAAAGGTGTGGCTGGCGGAGCTTGTAAGAGAAAAAATTCTCAGAACCATGAAGGAGGAAATTCCTCACGGAGTGGCAGTGGAAATAGAAAGCTTGGAGGAAACCAAAACCAATAAGGGCGAGGACATTGTGGATCTGGGCGTGGTTATAATCTGCGAAAGAGCTTCACACAAGGGCATGCTTATAGGGAAGCAGGGAACTATGTTAAAAAAAATCGGCTCTATTGCCCGCAAGGATCTGGAGGATTACTTCGGAACAAAGGTAAATATGAAAATATGGGTAAAGGTTAAAGAGGATTGGCGCAACAGAGAGGCGTTTATCCTTGATTTGGGCTTGGGAGCCGATAGCTGATGTTGGTTACTGTAGAGGGAATAGTTATAGGCAAACGCGATATTGGAGAAAACAATTGCTTTATTGACGTGCTTACCAATCAGTTCGGAGTGATAGAAGCAACAGCTCACGGAGTAAAGAAAACAAACAGCAGCATTTTAGCCTCCGCAGGGTTGTTTTCTTATTCAAAGCTTTGCTTTAATAAAAATAATCTTAAATACACATTAAACAGTGCGGAGCCTAAGCACAGCTTTTTCGGCTTGTCCTCCGATTTAACAAAATTCAGCCTTGCAGTCTATTTGGCGGATATTATAAAATATACCTCTGCCTCGGAACAAAACGGAGAGGATATTTTGCGTTTTTTTGCCATAACCTTGTTTGAGCTTGAAAAGGAAAATGCGGACTGTGATATAATTAAGGCGGTATTTGAGCTGAGAATTGCCTCGATGTTGGGTTTTCTGCCTGATTTGAGAGCCTGTCGTGGCTGCGGCGAATATCTTAAGGACACAATGTACTTTTCCTTCGATAACAGCAGTCTCATATGCGGGGACTGTGAGAGGACGGAAAGAAAAATAGGAGAAATTCTAACGGAAATATCTCACGACTTGCTTTATACGCTGAGATATGTGGTATACTCTCCCGTGGAAAAGCTGTATAAATTTGCTCTTAAAGGAAAAACCAGAAAGGATTTTGCGAATTTTTGCGAGCGTTATTTATTAAAACAGCTTGACAGAGGGTTTAAAACATTGGATTATTACAAAAACATAAAAGGATAAGATCTATGAATAAGGAATATAAAAAATTGGAGCTTGACAAGGTTCTTGCTTTGCTTTCGGACGAAGCTTGGAGCGATGAATGTAAGGAACAGTGTCTTAAAATTCGGCCTGTATTTGAGGAGGATCTGTGCAGGGAACAGCTGAAAAAGACCGATGACGCTTTTGTGCTTTCAAGTAAATTCGGAACGCCTCGATTCAGCAAGATCAAAAATGTCTGTGGAAGCGCAAAACGGGCGTCGGACGGCGCCATGCTTTCCCTTCGCGAGCTTTTGGATATTGCGGCGGTATTAAGGGAAATATCGGGGCTTTGCAGCTGGTATTCACAGTGTTCGGGAATGGAAAGCAGCTTAAGCGAATATTTCAGCCTGCTTGTACCGGACAAGTCTTTGGAGGAGGCTATAAACAACGCAATTGTTTCCGAAGAAGAGATCTCTGACAGTGCCAGCCCCGAGCTTTCGCGAATACGCAGAGCCATATCTCGTCAAAGCGCCAACATTCGGGAGCAGCTAAACAAGCTGATCAAAAATAAGGAAACAAATAAATATTTACAGGAAAACATAATAACTCAAAGAGACGGACGCTTTGTAGTGCCTGTTAAGGTTGAAAATAAAGGAGAGATCAACGGCCTTGTACACGATGTTTCATCAAGCGGCGCAACGCTCTTCATCGAACCTATAAGCGTTGTTGAAGCCAACAATGAGATCCGTGTGCTGGAAGCGCAGGAGCAGGCGGAAATTGAGAGAATTATAAAAAATCTCAGTCAAAGGGCAGGGGACAGAGCAGAGGATATTGCGATCGGTTACGAAAACGCATTAAAATTGGAGCTGTTTTTTGCCAAAGCCAATCTTGGCGCAAAGATGAAGGGAACTACCGCCGAAATAACCTCCGAGCCTCTGCTGTTTCTTAACAAAGCAAGGCATCCTTTGCTTGACTCTGCTTCGGCAGTACCCGTTACAATTGAATTGGGGACAAACTACAGCTGTCTTATTATCACCGGACCGAATACAGGCGGCAAGACTGTTTCAATAAAGACAGCGGGACTTCTTACTCTTATGACTATGTGCGGTCTTATGATACCTGCGTCCGACGGAAGCAAGGTAGGAGTTTTTTCCGACATCAGAGCAGACATAGGTGATGAACAAAGCATCGAGCAAAGTCTTTCCACTTTTTCTTCCCATATGAACAATATTATCAGCATACTGAAAAGCAGCGGCTCAAAGTCGCTTATATTGCTCGACGAATTGGGATCGGGAACGGATCCCATAGAGGGTGCTGCTTTAGCGGTTTCTATTCTTAAGAGGCTTAAGGACAACGGCTGTTTTATAATTGCTACCACTCACTATCAAGAGGTAAAGATGTTTGCTCTTGAGGAAGAGGGAGTGGAGAACGCTTGCTGCGAATTTGACGTTGCCACCTTAAAGCCCACCTATAAGCTTATAATCGGCGTTCCCGGAAAATCCAACGCTTTTGCTATAGTAAAACGTCTCGGAATGACCGAGGATATAATCGAAAGTGCGGAAAGCCTTGTAAGTGAAGAAAACAAGCGCTTTGAACAGGTAGTAGAGGAGCTGGAAAAATCAAGACAGGATCTTGAAAGCTTAAAAGCCGATGTCGCCAATGAGCAGCGCAAAACCAAGGAGTTAACCGAGCAAATCGAGAAAGAGCGTATAGAAGCGGAAAAAGCAAAGGAATTTGAAATATCCAAGGCTCGTCAGCAGGCTATGAGTATCGTTGAAGAGGTTCGGTTTGAGGCAGATCTTTTAATGGAGAATTTGGAAAAGCTCCGAAAGGAAAAGGAAGCGGCAGACTTTGCGGAAAGGGTCAAGGCATCTCGTTCCAAAGTAAATACCGCTATCAATAAAATGTATGATACAGCTAACCCTGTTACGGAAAGAAAAGGGAACGATAAATACAAGCTGCCTCGTCCCTTAAAGCTGAATGACAAGGTCAGATTAATGGATATCGATAAGACGGGAACTCTTGTAGCATTGCCCGATAATTCGGGAAACTGCTTTGTAATGGTCGGAATACTGCGTACTAAAACCAATATCGGCAATCTGCGTTTAGAGGAAGAAAATAAAAATGCTCCCTCTTCCAAAAAGTCGAAGGGAACCGTTACCAAATCCGTTCAATCCAATGCCACAAGAAAGGCAAGCATGGAGCTTGACATAAGAGGTATGACTGCCGATGAAGGAGTTATGGAGGTAGATAATTTTATAGACAGCTGTCTTTTAAGCGGACTTAAGTTTATCACTGTTATTCACGGAAAGGGAACAGGCGTTTTAAGAGAAGCTGTACAAAGATTTCTAAAGCAAAACAAATATGTTAAAAGCTACCGCCCCGGAGTTTACGGGGAAGGCGAAGCGGGT
>JAMPBF010000119.1 GCA_023666805.1 Bacillota bacterium | reverse complement strand
CCCTCCGAAATTTAAAAAAAATTGGACTTTTTCGACAGTCTGTAAGGAGTTCTTTAGCGGAGCTCCTTATTTTTTTATTTATTAAATATAAATATTTCCTGCGACTTGAAAAAGTATTACACCGCAAATACAAATAATACCGCCAATGAGGTTTAATTTTGAATATTGCTCCCTGCGAATGATAGCAATACCGAACAGTGAAACCAATATCATCGGTTGAATAAATGAATAGCTTGCCAAGCTTATTGAAATAACCGCATTTTCGATAAGCATTCCGATGGTGTTGGGTATTCTTGCCAATACTACCGCAGCCGTTCCCTTCGGCTGTCTTTTGATAAATTTCCACGGAGAGGCTTTGGGAAGAAGCACAAGTGCTATCAGCGCCAATGCGGGC
Organism: Bacillota bacterium; assembly: GCA_023666805.1. Lineage (GTDB taxonomy): Bacteria > Bacillota > Clostridia > Oscillospirales > Ruminococcaceae > Ruminiclostridium_E. The sequence goes on along the minus strand of JAMPBF010000119.1, from coordinate 7,890 downwards.
AATAACTGCATTATGGGCGAAGCAAATTTTGAAAAGCTTTTTATCACCAATCCGTAACCGTACTTTGCTGCAAGATACAGCATAAGAGGAAGCACAAGCTTTTTATAATCGATCGCTTTTTCTCCGCCCGATTTTACAATAAGAATAAGTCCGACAACCGTTATTGCAATGCATATCAGCTTTAGTACACTTAAAGCTGCGCCGTATATCACATCGGTAAAATATGAAGCGAAAAGCGTTATACCAAGCCATGCTTTAAGCTCAAATGCAGACAGCTGCCGAAGCACAAGCACGCTCATATAAAATTCGAGAAGCTTACAGACGGCTATCAATAAAACAGCGGCAAAAGATTGCCATGTCAGCATGAAATATATTTCCTGAAACGGCAGGCTGAATATAAGAAAAACCGTCATTGAGGAACACATTAAAAAGGTAAATTGACAACCGTCAAATTTTACACCGGAAGACGCATATTTGTCATTAAGCGACGTTACGGTATAACAAGCGGTCACTGCAAGCATCATTAAGAAAACGGACATATTACTACCATCTCACCTGCCAGCGTTCGCTTAAAGATTCTGCGGCATTTTCGGAAGCGGTGGATTTCTTTAGGGCTTCCCGTTCGCAAAGCTGTTTCAGATATTTTTCAAATAACGCCTCATTGATAGGAAGTTCAGCCCAATCGTCCGTCCATGAAGACAAATATGCCGCATTTGATATAGACAGCGAATTAAGCCCCTCTCTGCCGTCCGCAATAAGCTCTGTGCCGTCAAGTATTGATTCGGCAAAATTCTCAAGCACTATCGGGTGTCCCTCAAAAGAACGCTCCTCATATTCATCACAAGTAGAAGGAGGCCATGCAAAGCCGTTTTTCTCGGTAAAGCAAAACTTACGTTCAGGCGTTTCCAAACGCAGCCATTTCAGCTTTCCGCCTTCCAAAACAAGCTTGCCCAAGTCACCTGTGATCTCGAGGCGGTTTGTTCCCGGTGCTTCGCCTGTTGATGTAATAAATACAGCATTTGCCCCGTTCTCATATTCACCGAATATTGTTACATCGTCTTCTACGCCGATATTGTGGTACTTTCCTACCGAGCAGAAGGCACGAACTCTTTTCGGCATGCCGAAAATCCACTGCCAAAGATCCAAGTTGTGCGGAGCTTGATTTAAAAGCACCCCTCCGCCTTCTCCGTTCCAAGTGGCGCGCCAACTTCCTGAATCATAATATGCCTGAGTGCGATACCAATTGGTGATTATCCATACCAAACGCTTTGGCTGACCGAGAGCGCCGCTGCTCACGATTTCCTTTGCTTTTCGGTAAAGGGGATCGGTTCGCTGATTGAACATTATTGCAAATTTAACCCCCGAACGATCCGCAGCCTCGTTCATCTTGCGAACACTCTCTGCGGTCACTCCGGCAGGCTTCTCTGTTAAAACATGAATGCTGCGCTTGAAACATTCCATAGCATAAACAGGATGCTCATAATGAGGAACAGCAATAAGCGCTGCGTCTATAAGTCCGCTGTCAAGAAGTTTTTCGGCACTGTCAAAGCAATGCAGCGAGGGCAAAATTTTCAGCGCTCCTTCCAGCTTCTCGGGACATATATCTGCGACTGCTGTCACCTCTACCTTCGGGCATTTGCCTGCGGCAACATTGCGAAGATGTCCGCTTCCCATATTTCCCACACCGATTATTCCAAGTTTTATCTTATCCATCAGATTTCCTCCAATATTTCTTTCAAAGCGTTTACAGCAGCGTTGAACGCCGTGCGAGAATCGGGATAGCGGTATTTATGCTCCGCAGTCTCACCGCATTCAAGCTTTTCAAATCCGCTGAACACTGACAAATGCGGTTCTACAGTCAGTATCTCGCCATGATAATTTCGGAGAATATAGGGTATATTGCCGATCCCCTTCCCTGCCGGTACCACCGAACCATCTGCATTAGCGTCCTTTATATGTAAATATTCCACATAAGGCGAAAGCTGTTCCCATGCGGATTTTGTATCCTGTCCGCATTGAACGAAATTTGCAGGATCAAACACAGCACGAAGCTTTGGAATATTTTTGTGTATTTCCGCACAACGTTCGGCGTTGTCCCCGTAAATTCCCTTTTCATTTTCATGACAAAGCATAACGTCGCTTTCCTTTGCTGCCGCCATCATTTTTTCAAGACGACGCATTACTTCGCTTGAATAATGCTCTGTGTCATTGTGCGGTACATAAAAACTAAAAATACGAATATGCTTGGCGGACAGAATATTGGCAAACTCCAATCCATACTTGAATTTTTCCAAGTGCGGTTCAAAGTCCTCCGTTATTCCGATTTTTCCGTAAGGGGATCCCAAGGACCATACCGATATTCCCGCATCATCAAGCCTTTTCTTAATTTCCTTCGCCTTGGCTGTCTTTATGTCTGAAATATTCTCACCGTCAATGCTGCGGATCTCAAGATAATCTACTCCGTTCTCCTTCATTGCCGATATTTGTCCGGCAAGGCGGCTGTCCGCTTCGTCCGCAAACGCCGCAAGTTTAAATTTCATATTGTTGTCACCTCCGTCACATTTTGTTTTATTCAAGTTTAACATAATGTGATTTACATTACCATTGCTATTTTACGCAAAAAATATTGCAATTTAATGCATAACATGATATACTTGATTAAAGGAGAAATGCGAATGGATATTCTTGAAGAATTTAACACGGAAGATCTGTATGTTAGATATGCTGTCACAAATACACCAAACGACAGAGATTTTACAATGCACATTCACGAACAATGCGAAATATATTGCTTCGTATCCGGCAATGCGGAATATCTTGTAGAGGGGGCTCATTATCCGCTGAAAAGCGGAAATATACTGATAATGCGCCCTGCCGAATCACACAGAGCAAAAATTTTAGGCTGTGAAAAATACGAGCGATATGCGCTGAATTTCTCGCTTTCGATAACCGATAAACTTGACCCAAACCGTATTCTTATGAAGCCGTTTCTTGACCGACCGTTGGGACGCGGAAATCTGTATTCGGTGCGGGAGCTTGGGGACGATACCGTTCGTTTTTTTGCTGAAATGCGCAGCTGCGGCAGTGAGTATGAAAAGAAGCTGGAAATATCCACACGTCTTTTTTTGCTGCTTGAGATAATATATAAAGCATATATCAGACGTGAATCCAATGAATATGCACCGCCTACGGAATTATCAGAGCAGCTTGTTGCGTATGTAAATAATCATCTTTTTGAAGAATTGTCCGTATCCTTGCTTGCACAAAAATTTTTTCTCAGCACCTCACAAATCAGCAGGATATTTCGCAAAGCTACGGGTGCTTCACCGTGGGAATATATTACAATCAAACGTTTGACCGCTGCCAGAGAAAAAATGCGCTGCGGCGAATCGGCCATCAGCGCTGCCGAAAGTGCAGGATTTGGCGATTACTCATCATTTTACCGCGCTTATATAAAACGTTTTGGACGCCCTCCCAAGAAGGACTTAAGATAACCAATAAACCGTTAAACCGGGGAAAAATACGGGTCATACAAAAATAGTATTGACAAGGCTGGAGAGATGAAGTAAATACTATAATCCGGTGAGTTAGAATATAAATTTAAAGACTAATTTTAGGAGATCTGTTATGAAAAAAATTCTGATTATTCAAGGCGGAGGGCGCCCTAACGGAAATACATCTCAGCTTGTGAAAGCGTTTTCTGATGGTGCGACAGACGCAGGACATCAGGTCGAAATTTTTTCTCTTATAAAAAATGAAGTCAAGGGCTGTCTCGGATGTAATAAATGTAGATACGGAAAGCCTTGTGTTCAAAGAGACAGCTTTAATGAAGCTGTTCCCAAGATTATGGATTCGGATTTGCTTGTCTTTGCTTCCCCGCTTTATTTCTGGACAGTATCGTCACGGTTAAAGGCCTTTATTGAAAGATTTTACTGCATTTCAGAGGAGGATGGTAATCCTCCCCTTGGTCGTTACGAAAAGTATCCCGAAAAAGACTGCGCCCTGCTTATGACGGCAGCCGATAATTTTTTCTGGACATTTGAACAGGCAATATCATACTATAAATTTACTTTGATTAATTATATCGGATTTCACGATAAAGGTATGCTGCTTGCCGGAGGTTGCGGAGATACAAACGGAAAACCTCAAATTGATAAAACCCATCATTTATCCGAGGCATATCTATTCGGTAAGGAAATATATACGGAAAAGAGACAATAATGAATAATCCATGGGAAGAAATAGCATTATCTGATTATGAAAACCATATGAAATTAACATCTGTTATGCAATTACAAATGCTTAACCAAATGATGAAGGGACAGTTTGAGGCTTATCCCGTAAGATCCGCCGTGATTTTGGGAATTGCAGGCGGCAACGGATTAGAGCATGTTGACAAAGATAAATTTGAAAAAGTATATGGCATAGATATTAACGAGGAGTATTTAAAGGCTGTCAAGACAAGATATTCGGAGCTTTCGGGTATCTTGGAATGTGTCAGGTTAAACCTTTTGGAAGAAACGGATAAGCTGCCTAAGGCGGAATTGCTGATTGCCGACCTGCTGATCGAATATATCGGATATGACTGTTTTAAAAAAGCAGTCGAACAGGTACAGCCGAAATATGCTTCTTGCATTATTCAAATAAACACGGACGAAAGCTGGGTGTCCGAGTCGCCGTATATTCATGCATTTGACAGACTTGAAGAGGTTCATTGTCAAACGGAGGAGAAGGCTTTAAATCAAATTATGAACGAAATCGGATATAAACATACGGCTCGTTCGGAAAGTCCGCTGCCTAATGGGAAAAAGCTTGTTCGGTTAGATTTTACGGGGGATAAGGAAGCTTGATTTTTTTCGTTTACATGCGGATATATGGTAAAGAATTTATAACGGTTGATTCCCATTTTCCGACAGCACATAAAAATTGATTTTTTGCTGACTAAAAGCTTAATTTTATATGATTGACTGAAGTTAATATTTCGGAAATTAAATCTTCAAGATTTAATTTCCAAAATAATATGCGGATAAATTTTTATAGGAAAGGTATGATCATAAAAATGAAAACACTATGCGAAACCGTTGCAGAGCAGATCTTTGCGAATTTCCGAAATCTTGAAACAGCTATTAGAACCTATGACCGAAACGCACCTGTTTGCGATGTACCCGCATGGCGGTATGTTTACCATACGCTTTATTCCGCAGATCGGTGGTTTTTCAACCCTTTTATTTACGAGGAACCAGTCTTTCACGATGCGATCCCGAATAACCCCGATCAACCGAATACTGCCATATTGAGCGACGAGGAATTGTTGGACATTCTCAAAAATGTAGAGCAAAAAACCTACGACTATCTGAGCAAGTTGACAGATCAAGATCTATACGAGCGTCCGCCCGAATGTACGTTTACACGTATGGAACTGATCTTGATACAATTTCGGCATATGAGCTTTCACACGGGAATGCTGAACGGACAGACGGTTGAGCGAACGGGAAAATTCCCTGTTTATATCAGCCCGCACACTGCTGAACGGTTAGAGCGCGGGCTGTATGACGAATAGGGACTTTTTGGTTTTATCGGAAAAGAAAGCATAAAACCGCATCTTTAACAAAATCGGATACAAGCAAACAGGAAGGACGGTAAAATGGATTTTAGATTGGCTGTTATGCAGGATTTGGTGCAATTAAAGGATATGTATGCTCAAATTGTTAAAAATATGGATGCAAACGGTATTTGCATTTGGGACGATATTTATCCTTTTGATTTTTTTGAAGAAGATATAAATAGTGATCGGCTATATGTTTTACTCAATAACAATGAGATTATATCGGCGTTTGCGTTGTGTCATAATAATGCGGGGGAAAAGGCGGTCAAATGGAATGATGATTATTCCTCAGCTATGTACATCGACCGTTTTGGCGTAAACGTTAAATATGCCAAACAAGGAAACGGCAGTCTGATGATCGAGAAGGCAAAAAGAACAGCTAAAACATTAGGTGCCGAATATTTAAGGCTTTTTGTAGTAGATATAAATGAGCCTGCTATCCGACTTTATACCAAAAACGGTTTTATAAAAGCTGACGGTGTTTACAATGAAACCTTTGACGACGGATTTGTGTTACGTGAATACGGATATGAAATAAGGCTTTGATCGGTGCTGCAAATTCAATTTTATAAAAATTAAGCGGTATTATTATGATTTAAGATTTTAAGCAGAATATATGCTTGAAAAATGAACGAGTTTTTAACAAACGATATGTGAAAATAGAAAGGGGCAGACCAATGATAAAATGGTTGTTCTTTGATTTGGGGTCAACTTTGATAGATGAAAGCGAATGTGTGGAATATCGAATACAGGAATTACTGAAACAGGATAATGCTCCCTGTCGGGAGCGGTTGGAACAGCGTATGCAAGAGCTTGCTGCGCAAAATCGTCTGCCGTATAAAGACGCCGCAAAAGAATTTGGCTTGGAAACGATAAAGTGGCCTAAGAATTTAGAAACATTGTACAAAGACGTTCCTGCGCTGCTTGAAAATCTGAAAAGCAGATATCGGCTGGGCATTATCGCCAATCAAAGCTTGGGAACAGAACAGCGGCTTACCGAATACGGTATTCGTCGGTATTTTGATGTAGTTATATCGTCTGCCGAGGTCGGGATCAGCAAGCCTGATATTGCTATATTCAGGTTAGCTTTGGAGAAAGCGAAATGCGCTCCGAATGACGCCTGTATGATTGGTGACAGGCTGGATAATGACATCGAACCTGCGGCGGAGATAGGTATGCACACTATATGGGTAAGGCAGGGTGTATTTGCAGGGGGAAATTTGGAGTTGATACAGCACAAGCCGGAATATACGGTGAATAGTATTGCAGACGTATTGAAATATTTATAATTTGCCTAATTTTTCAAGCACATAAAACAACAAATTTGCCACGGAAGAGGAGAAAGTCATGTCAATGAAAGTTATTTTGTTAAACGGAAGTCCAAGAAAAGGTTGGAATACGCACAAGCTGTTGATCGAGGCAGAATGCGGCGCAAGGGAAACGGGTGCGGAAACCGAGCTTATAAATATTTTCGATTTAAACTACACAGACTGCAAAAGCTGCTTTGCCTGCAAGCTAAAGGGCAATAAAACAGGCGGTATTTGCAACCTTCGGGACGATCTGCGCCCGATACTGGAAAAAATACACGAGGCAAACGCAGTTATTATCGGCTCTCCCGCCTATTACGGCGATTTAACGGGGGAAACGCTGTCGCTTATCCACAGAATGCTTTTTCCGACTATGCATTACGAAAACGATAATACCCACGACGAGCTTTTGCCTATTAAGAAAAAATGCGGATTGATCGTCACGATGAACGCCACCGAGGATATTGTCAATAAGGGATATGATCATGTTTTCAAAAGCACCGCCGATATGATCGGAATGATCTTCGGAAGCTGTGAAACATTGTATTCCTGCGATACTTATCAGTTTGACGATTACGGAAAATATTATGCGGGAATGTTTGATGAGGCGCATAAGGCGGAGCATAGGGCGAAGCAGTTTCCCATTGATTTGAAGAGGGCTTTTGAGTTGGGGAAAAGGGTGAGCGGAGAAGATCATGCCTAAATTTAAGTCGAGGTTATACGGATAAACACTTATGGGGAGAGAATATATGGCAGAAATTTTTTCGATTACACAAGGACATCATTATTGGAATGAAGCTATCTCGCTGGCAGCTAAATGCTCATGGAAAGCGGGGTCTTATTTAGCCGAAAAAATGAAGAACAACGAATTTGCAGAGTGGGAACGGGTGTTTGTTGCTTGCGACAATGGACGCCTCATTGGTTTTTGTACGCTGACCGAAAAGGACGAATTGCCGCCAAAGTATAAATTTACGCCGT
>JAMPBF010000118.1 GCA_023666805.1 Bacillota bacterium | reverse complement strand
AAAGTCGGCTTTAAAATATAGACGAAGTCTATATTTTAAACAGAAATTAGTATTAAACAGGAATTAATATTATTGTAGCATATTGCACTTGGATTTGCAACTTGAATTTTTCTCAAAAAAATGTATACTGAAATTGCAATATTTTTTTCCGAAAAAGCGTGTATATGGTTGAAAGGGGAGAGGAAAATGGATATAACCCAAATGTTTTGGGATAAACAGGAGGCGGCCATAAAAACGGCGGAAGAGGCCTACGGAGGCTATTGCCGCAAAATAGCCATGAACATACTGGATAACCTCGAAGATTCCCAAGAGTGCGTCAACGAAGCTTTGTATAAGGCTTGGGAAAGTATTCCTCCCAACAAGCCGAAAAATTTTGCGGGATATATCGGCAAGCTGACCCGAAATATTGCCATAGACCTTTACCGCAAAGCACAAAGAGAAAAGCGGGGCTGCGGACAGATCCCCTTAGCCCTTGAGGAGCTGTCCGAATGTCTTTCAACCGGCTCGGATATTGCGGAGAGCGCAGAGTATAAAGAGTTAACGGCGGCGCTTAACGAATTTTTAAAGGGGCTTTCCCCCACAAAAAGAAAGATCTGCGTTTTAAGGTACTCAAGGCTGGAGCCTGTTTCGGACATTGCGGCAAGGCTTGGGGTAAAGGAAAGCTACGTTTTGACCACCCTCAGCCGAACACGGAAAAAGCTTAAGATCTATCTTGGAAAGAGAGGATTTTATAATGAATAGAGAAAATTTACTGAGCGCCTTCGGAGAAATAGACGAGGAATTTTTTTCGGAAGCTCCCGAAAACGGGGAAAACTTAAGCCCCGTTTTTGTCACTCCTCAAAAGCCAAAAAGAAGCAAAAGACCTTTTATCGTTGCCGCTTCGGCAGCGGCAGCCTGCGGCGTTTTGATTTTGGGTATCGGGCTCGGTTCAAGAGGCGGTCTTATCCCCGAAAATCAAATCACCGCCTATAATTCAAGCGAAATTTATCCCGACATAATTTTTGAGGAACGCTATAAGGAAATATATAACGCCCGGGACTTATATCAAATCCAAAGGACGGAAATAGACTTTGACGCAGTGAAAAAATACGGTATTCCCGCCGTCATCGACGGGGAGAAATGGTTTTTCGCCTACTACGAAAAAAACCAAGAGGGAGAGCGAAGGTCGTCAAATATAATTCTTATCGACAACTCCTCGAAGGAGGAAAAAACAATATATTCTTATGCCACAGCAAAAAACGGCATACTGCCCGGTTTGGAGCTGACGGGCGTCTATGAGGATTTTTTGTATTTTATCCGCAGAGACTATTCCGAAAACGGAATAAGCGTGCTTTGCAGGCTGAATTTAAGCGATTATACCCCGGAGGAGATCTTTTCCTTTGAGGGGATGTACGCAAATCCCATATTGTCAAAGACGGAAGACTGCCTTTATATTCAGGAATTGAAGCAGCTGTCCGAAATCGAGTTCGCCTCGGGCACTTACCGCATAGACCTTTCCTCGGGTGAAGCGGTATATATGGACGGCGTTTGCTCTGCGTCGGCGTATAAGGACGGTATTATTTATAAAAAGAGCGGCGATATTTCCCATGACAGCCAAAGCGATAACGATATTTACTATCACAGCCCAAGGAGATATGATGATATTGTTCTTTTTTCCGAAGAATATGAGGACTTAAAAGCCATAGGAAAAGAGGCTTTGCTTTATATCCGCACTGTCGGCGGCGAAGTTCTGCCCGAAACGGAATTTGGCGTCAGAGATGAAAGCGGGGAAAGGACGCTGTTTACAGACAACGGCAATAATGTCCTTTTGTCGGATCTGACCTACGGCTGCTCAATCACGGAAAACGGCTTGGCTGCTTTTATCACCCTTCACGGAAAGCCCCTGATCTACGACTGTAGGGAGGATAAATTTTCCTTTGTCGATGACGATACCGATAATTATTTCCTTATTCTCACTTCCTCCGACTTTAACGATAACGGCAGCGTAAGCTTCATAGAGGTAAAACGCAATGCCTCGAATACGGCGGAAGTGGAATTTGTCACCGTTAAAAGAAAAGACGGAGATCCCAATAAAGATGACAATTCGGATAAAAACAAAGACAAAACGCTGATGGAGATCCCCTCCGCAGACGAGCTGTACAATGTGGGAAAATACGAGCTTTATTCCGATAAGGAAAATTATCGGGACTTGGAGCTTGATGAATTGCGGGAGGCTTTTGCCGCCGATCAATTTTACGGCGGCGGCAGAGTATACCTTTATGAGGGAAACAAGCTTTTCTACACCACCGAAGCGGTTCAGGAATTGGAGGCTTGGGAGCTTGAGGAAATGACGGAGGAGGCAAGAGAAAAGAATAAAAACCGCAAAACCGCAGCCGCAATATATTATTACCAAACAGACAGCAAAGAAAAAACGCTGGTTACTGAGGACATACCCGATAACGGCAGCAACGGCCTGCTCTTGAAAATAGCGGGAATTTACGACAATGTGATCTATTACTACAAGGTGGAAAATTCCCGGCATTGGGAGGAGCAGAAAATCAGTCTTTGGTCTTATGATACAGACAAAGGCGAAAAGCTTAAAATAGCCGATCTTGAAATGAATTATTACCAAAGCCTGTCGCCCGCCGTCAAAACAAAGGAGTATATTTTTTATGCGGACAACGGCGCCGCCCCCGTAAGCTACGGGGAGGACAACTCCAAAATTTACAGGTACAATATTAACACAAGGGAAGCGGAGGCTTTTAAGGACAATGCAAAAAATCCCACAATTTGCCCCTGTAAAAACGGATTTATCTATTACTCCCTCGGGCAGTACTGCCGCATTTACGACGAAAAGGGGGACAGGGATCTGGAAATTCCGAGCCTTGACGGGAAAACCTCCGCAGCGGGAGATAATATTTTCTTTGCCCAAAGAGGGGAACACGGCGAGTACAATACCCTGATGGAAATATATGACGCCGACCTGACCTTCAAGAAATCGGCCGACCTGCCCGCCTTTACCGAGTACGCTGTAAATGACAGCTTTGCCAAGGAAGGGGGCAAAGGACTTGCCTATTTGGATATTGAGTTTACCTCAAGGGAATTGATGGAGGAGCCGGAAAGCTATATCCGACCCTATTCCGCCCCCGCCTCCGATTTAAGAGCGGATAAGAATATATATGAGGCGCTGATCTATGACAGTGAAAAGAACATTTTCTCGGTATTGGAGCTTAAAGAGGGGCAAAGCGTCGCATATGCCGCAAAAACAGATGAGGGCTTGATGATTTTTACCGCCAACGAGGATCACAGCAAAATTGAGTACTGTATTGTGGCTAAGGGAACGAATATAGGTGCGCCCTCCGACGAAAATGCAGTAGAGGAAACCCCTTGACAACCGTTTTGTTTTGTGTTATTATATCTACAATACATAAAGCGTTGAGGGAAAGAAGTACCCGGACCAAAGCCCACAGAGAGCCTTTGCTTGGTGGAAAAAGGCGGCGGTTGATTCGGCGAAATACGTTCCCGAGCGATCCTGTGAGAAAGGGCTTTTGATTTGGAAGCGGCAATAGCAGGGTACGGGAAAGCCCGTTACAGCTTACGGCGGCGATAAACCGCCAATGAGGCGGCTTTTGCCGTAAACCGAGGTGGTACCGCGTTTTTAACGCCCTCCGACAGATTTTTCTGTCGGAGGGTTTTTGGTTTTGTTATTTGGCAAATAAAAAAAGCTCTTGGATTTTTTAAGAGCAATAAAAAATGACTGCCTTGACGTTGGCACCTCAGGCAGTTATTAAAACTGTTTAGGGGAGCAGCACGGTACACAAGGATGTGTACCAGTGACCGCCCAAGGTCGGTGCAAGGATGCACCGACCCAAAGCGGTCACGAAGTCGCCCTCTTTTATATTTATATTATACAGCAGCAATCGGATTTTGTCAAGAACATTAAACCAATATTGACAAGCAAAAACAAATTCGCCATAATTGAAAATGAGGAAACCTTTTCGGGAGTACTCATTTTCAAGAGGGTGAACCTCGTGTGGCGATAGGTAAGTGTTAATAAAGCTCCCGACCGATCAAAATCGGTAAAAGAGGGGGTGGGAAAATGTACATAACATTAAATGATATTATTCAGCTTTTGTCTTTATTGATCGAAGTTGTTACTGCACTTTTTCTTGCTCTTAATTATTTTAAGAGTAATAAAAAATAACTGCCTAAACGATTGACCCCGTTAGCAGTTATTTTAACCGTATAATGGGAGCAACACACCTGTCGCCCTCTTTTATGTTTATATTATACAGCAATCATACGCTTTTGTCAAGATAGATCATAAAATTTAAAGCCCGAAGGAAGGTGTTATCAGTGGGATCAAAAGGAAATCCCGCCATGTATGGCGGAATTTGCATAAATTTATCGAAAAAATTAAAGCTTCAAAAAAGAAAGGAATATAATTTATGACACTGTACGAAGAATTAAAAAGAAGAGGACTTCTCGCCCAAATTACCGATGAGGAAGAGGTCAGCAAAATGATAAACGAGGGAAAAGCCACCTTTTATATAGGCTTCGATCCCACCGCCGACAGCCTGCATGTAGGTCACTTCATGGCGCTTTGCCTTATGAAAAGGCTGCAAATGGCGGGCAATAAGCCTATTGCCCTTCTCGGCGGCGGCACGGGCATGATCGGCGACCCCTCGGGCAAATCCGACATGAGAAAAATGCTGACAAAGGAGGACATAGATCACAACATTGCCTGCTTTAAAAAGCAGATGTCAAAATTTATCGACTTTTCCGAGGACAAGGCGATAATGGTAAACAATGCGGACTGGCTGTTGGATCTCAACTACGTTGATGTTTTAAGAGAGGTGGGAGCCTGCTTCTCCGTCAACAAAATGCTCACCTTCGAGTGCTACAAGCAGAGAATGGAAAGGGGCTTGACCTTCCTTGAATTTAACTACATGATAATGCAGAGCTACGACTTTTACATGCTGTTTCAAAAATACGGCTGCAATATGCAGTTCGGCGGCGACGACCAGTGGGCGAATATGTTAGGCGGCACCGAGCTTATCCGCAAGAAGCTTGGCAAGGACGCTCACGCCATGACCATCACCCTGCTTTTAAACAGCGAGGGCAAAAAAATGGGCAAAACCGAAAAGGGCGCAGTATGGCTCGACCCCGAAAAAACGCCCCCCTACGAATTTTTCCAGTACTGGAGAAACGTGGCGGACTCGGACGTTATCAAGTGCCTAAAAATGCTTACCTTCCTGCCCATCGAGGAGATCGAGGCAATGGAAGCTTGGGAAGGCAGTCAGCTTAACAAGGCTAAGGAAATTCTTGCCTTTGAACTGACCAAATTGGTTCACGGCGAGGAGGAAGCCAACAAAGCTTTGGAAGCGGCAAGAGCGCTTTTCGGCGGCAGCGGAGTAAGCGACAATATGCCCGAATTTACCCTTGCCCCCGAGGATTTGACAGAGGATAAAATAAATATAGCCGACCTGCTGGTAAAATCGGGACTTTGCCCCTCCAAGAGAGACGCAAGGACGGTGGTTCAGCAGGGGGGCGCTTCCGTTGACGACAGAAAGATCTCCGACCCCGCAGAGATGATAGAGATCAAAGACTTTGTGGTGGTCAAAAAGGGCAAAAAGAGCATGATGAAGATCAAAAGATGACTTTTCCCGCTCTTATCGAGGAAAGGGGGCAAAAATGGCTGATGAAATTGTTTTCGGCAAGGAAAACTGCGGTTTGGAAAAGCAGGCTCCTTTTCTTTGCAGGCTCTCGGAGGGTGAGGATAACTGTCTGAGCTCGGAGATCGCCCTTTCGTTCTTGGGCGAAGCGGGGGGAATAAGCGAAGCCTTCGGGGATAATGAAAAGATCTCGGAGCTTTTATCGAAAGCTTCTCCCCTTTATCCCGATCACAGCAAAATTTATGAGATAACCTTTGACAGATACATTATGTATCAGGTGAGAAACGAATCCTATTCGTCATGGGATAATTACGAGGTGCGCAGGGGAAAATATTTCATTGTTTTTGAAAGATCAAGGCTTCTTGATTATCTTGCTGCGGCGACAGACTGTCGGGTGCTGCCGGACGGAAGCTTTTATCCCGACAAATGGACGCACTATGGGATCTACTGCCAAAATCACATAATAGATGTGGTATCGGCATTTCCGCCCACAATAGTTAAAAAGGAGTTAAACGAATGAGCCAAAGCTATAACAACAATCCCCGAAAAAAGGTAATTGTAAACAACAGCTCTCGCTATGAGGAGGACGGCAAGGAAATTTACCCTCCCGTAAATCCGAAAAAACCAAAGAATCAGAGCAAGGAAAAGCTCCCCGCCACCGTGGAGGAGCAATTAGCCAAGCTTAAGGAAAGGGGCTGCATTATCGAGGACGAGGCTTTTGCAAAGGCTACTCTCACCGACCTGAACTACTTCCGCCTTGCCCACTACTTCTCGCTGTTTTTACAGGAGGACGGCACTTACAGGGAGGGTACTAAATTTAACCAAGTACTCAGGGTCTACGATTTCGACCGCCGTCTCCGCAGCCTTATACTTGAGGTGCTGGAGGAGATCGAGGTCGCTCTTCGTGCGCACTGCTCCAACTATCACGCTATAAAATACGGCGCAACGGGCTATCTCAATGCAGGCAGCTTTAGTCATGTACACAAGCATCAGTCCTTCCTCTCCAAAATACAAAGGCTGATAGACAGCAACGACGACAGCGAAATGGTTCAGCACTACATAAAAAAGCACAACGGACAGTTCCCTCTTTGGGTGGTTATGGAGCTGTTCAGCTTCGGCGGACTTAATATGTTTTATGCCGATCTGAAGCCCGGGGACAAAATGGATATTTCCAAAAAATACTACGGCTTATCCTCGGGAACATTGGAGCTAAAGCTCAGAATGATGTCGGATTTTCGCAATCACTGCGCCCATTACCACAGGCTTTACGACTGGGAGATGGGAGACCTTCACTCGGGCGAGGGCAGCGTTTTTGAGTACATAATGATCATGAAGGAGATATACCGCCGCAGCGATAAATGGAGAGACGGTTTTGTGCGGCAGTTCAGAAGGCTTTACTTCGACTACAAGGATATTGTGGACTTGGCAATGTTAGGCTTCCCCGAAAACTGGCTGGAGCTTTTGTCGGAGGATCTCTCAGAAAGCATGGCGAAACGGGAAGGCTGACCCGTAGGAGGCAAAATGGATTATGACATTGCGGTTATAGGGGCAGGTCCTGCGGGGGCTACTTTTGCAAGGCTTGCCGCTTCCAAATACAAAATTGCCGTGATCGACCCTAAAAGCGAAGGCTCGGACAGCTTTAAAAAGCCCTGCGGCGGACTGCTTTCCGAGGACGCTCAAAAGGCTTTGGCTCGGTTTGACTTGACATTGCCCAAATCGGTTATAGTTGACCCGCAGATCTTCGCCGTTCGCACCCTTGATCTGAAAAACAAGCTTATTCGCCACTATCAGCGGTTTTATGTCAACCTTGACCGCCATAAATTCGATTTGTGGCTGAAAAGCCTTATCCCTCAAAATGTTAAAATGATAACCGACAAAGCCAAGTCGGCGGTCAAAATCGACGGCGGTTTTGAGATCGGCTTAGCTCTCGGCGGAAAAATCACCGCCAAATACCTGATCGGGGCTGACGGAGCTAACTCCTTGGTTCGCAAAAGCTTTTTTCCCAAAAGAAATATCCGCAGCTATACCGCAATCCAGCAGTGGTTTAAGGAAACCAACCCCACCCCCTTTTACTCCTGCATTTTCGACCCCGAGACCTCGGACTGCTGCTCCTGGTCTATCAGCAAGGATAATTTTTTCATATTCGGCGGAGCTTTTCCGCACGATAACTGCCGCCGGCGGTTTGAAAGGCAGAAGGAAAAGCTTGAACGGGATTGGGATTTTAAATTCGGCGAGCCCTTAAAAACCGAAGCCTGCCTTGTATACCGACCTCAAAAGCCCTCGGATTTTGTCTGCGGCAAAAACGGAGCCATGCTCATCGGCGAAGCGGCGGGATTTATCAGCCCCAGCTCTCTTGAGGGCTTCAGCTACGCCATTAACAGCGGTCTTATCTTGGCGCAGTGCTTTCTTAAAGGCGAAGAGAGCATCGAAGCCCGCTATGGCAAAGCCGCTTTGGGACTTAAGGCGAAGCTTATGGGGAAGGTGATCAAATGTCCCTTTATGTATGTGCCGTTTTTAAGGAAAATCGTCATGAAAAGCGGGCTTAATTCTATTGATATGATTGAATAAAAAGGGGCTGCCGCAGCAGCCCCTTTCAGCTTGTCGAAAAAGTCAAGTGTGGCGGCAAATTATGAAGTTGTACAGCGGGCGGGTCAAGACCCGCCCCTACATTATGCACGAAAAAATGCATT
>JAMPBF010000117.1 GCA_023666805.1 Bacillota bacterium | reverse complement strand
TCCTCCATGGACAGGTTGCGGGTCAGCTGGTGCAGGCGGAATCTATACGCTTAAATGTGGAGCATTTGAGAAGACAAAGAGGCAAATGCATGGGCAGCCTTTACTGGCAGCTCAACGACAGCAATCCCGTCATTTCATGGTCGGCAGCGGATTATTTCGGCAGACCCAAGGCGCTGTACTATGCAACAAAGCGGTTTTACGCACCGATACTGGTTTCCTGCCTCGAGGAAAATTTGAACGACGTTCAGCTCCATGTTACCAACGATACGGATCAAAAGGCGTCGGGAGCGGTGGAATGGCAGCTCAGAAGAAATGACGGAGCGGTGCTGAAAAAAGGACAAAACGCATTTATTCTCCCGCCGCTTTCCACACAAAAGGCAGCGGCGCTGGATTTCAGCCGAGAGCTTAGATCCACCGCCGACAAACGCAGCTGTTATTTGGAATACAAGGCGGTAATAGGGGGCAAGACCGTATCCTCCGGCACGACCGTTTTCGTCCGACCCAAGGCGTTTGAATTTTTGCCTCCCGATTTCACTCTCGGGATCGAGGAAACTCCCTCAAAATTTATCTTAAACATTAAAAGCAAGGCTTACGCCAAGGGAGTTTATTTGGATCTGAGAGAGTGCGACTGTGTATTCAGCGATAACTTCTTTGATTTTTGCGGCAAATACACCGTGGTGGTGGAAAAGGATTCCCTCACCAAGCAGCTTAACGCCTCCATGCTGAAAAGCCGTCTTACGGTCATGAGCTGCTTTGATCTCCAGTGACAGGGCGGCGGCTGCGCTAAATCCACATTGTCTTATCCAGCTTGCTCACGAATTTATCCATTTCCTCCTTTGAACGGATAGTGTGGGTATGGGCAATTATTTCTCTGCGGTGAGCCGGGGTAAGGCTTGAAAAATACTCCATTGCGGCGGGATTTTTGTTAAGGGCTATCCCGAAGCCCAAGGGCAGCTCGTTATTTTCGGCGTCCATTTTTGCTCCTTCCTTTCGGGGATTGTGACAGCGGTCTTAGGCGCTGTCGTCCCGATCTTGCTTTTTCATTATGTTTCCCGTTTATGAACATTTTATGAAAAAACGGCGGCGCTTGACACAGAAAAAATCTGACGCCGCACTTGTCACAGAAACCGAAAAAATTTTCTGTCCGTTATGCCGTATAAACTTTATTTACCCCTTGCATTTTTCTGTAAAATGTTGTATACTAATATTACTAATACTAATTCCTGTTTAAAATATAGACTTCGTCTACATTTTAAAGCGAAAACAGTATAAAATTTTAATGGAGGGCTCGTCAATGGATACCGGAATTTTACTTGAAAGCGGAACGAATGAATTAGAGCTTTTGAAATTTTATGTTGGAGATAAGTGCTTTGGCATTAACATCGCAAAGGTAAGCGAAATGATGAGGCATACCACAATCACCCCAATGCCCGACGCTCCCGAAGCGGTTGAAGGAATATATATGCCCAGAGATATTCTGATCACGGTCATCGATCTCCATAAGGTGCTGAAATCCCCCTGCCCCGACGGCGTTGAGGGAATGATGATCATATGCGAGTTCAACGGAATGAATATCGCCTTCCACGTTACCTCCGTCAACGGAATCGTAAAGCTCAGCTGGACCAATATCGAAAAGCCGCCCTCTGTTGCTCAGAGCGAAAACAAGGGTCTTATCACCGGCGTTGCCAAGCTTGAGGACGGCATGATACTTATCCTTGACTTTGAAAAGATAGTTGCCGACATCAACCGCTCCGCAGGTCTGGATACCACAGGCGTTGATAAGCTTGCAAAGCTGGAATCGGTGGATTTCAGCAGTCATATCGTTATCGCCGAGGACAGTGCGCTGCTTAACAAGATGATAATGGAGACCTTACATACCGCAGGCTTTAAGAACATTATGTCTTTTACCAACGGTCAGGACGCATTCAACTATATTGAAAGCTTCCGAGGCTTGGGAGAAAATATTACCGACGAGGTGGCTTTGCTGATCACCGATATTGAGATGCCCCAAATGGACGGTCACCATCTGACCAAGCGCATTAAGGACGACTCCATAATGAAAAAGATACCCGTATTCCTGTTCAGCTCCCTTATCAATGAGCAGATGAGAGTCAAGGGCAAGAGCGTAGGTGCGGACGAGCAGTTCTCTAAGCCTCAGATCGGCGTGCTGGTAGAAACTCTCTATCATTATTTAAGCAAGGACAAGGAATAATAAATAAATCCACACAATAAAAAGACTTATGAGCCTTTGATTACGAGGCGGGAAGCCCTGTTCAAGTCGGTGCTGCGAACCATGTCAGGCGGGGAACCGAGCAGCATTAAGCGGATTTCCGACTGTGAGCAGGTAACCCGCCTCGTAATGAGAGGCTCATAACATACGCAGATGAATGAGGGCTGCCGTGTTCATAAGCAAAATGTGCATATACAAAATTTATGCGAACATTTGTCGGTCTTTAGGCGCTGCAAGTCTTTCGGATTTTTTCGGAATTTTTCCGAGCAATTTTAAACCGTTTAAACCCTATGACCCGTTTAAAAAGCGGACAGATCTTTTTTACGGCCGACACTCTGCCGCACAGCGTTGAATTAGGAGGAAGCGCCCGATGTATTTGGCATTATACAGGAAATACCGTCCCGTTTCCTTTGACGACGTTATTTCGCAGGAGAATATCACAACCACTCTGAAAAATCAAATAGCCTCCGGGCAGATCGCACACGCCTATCTTTTTACCGGTACAAGAGGCACGGGCAAAACCAGCTGCGCCAAGATCATGGCGAAGGCGGTAAACTGTCTTTCTCCCGTAAACGGAAATCCCTGCGGTGAATGTGCCGCCTGCAAGGCTATAGCGGACGGATCCACCGACATAATAGAGATCGACGCCGCATCAAACAACGGTGTGGACAGTATCCGCCAAATTCGGGACGAGGTAATATATACGCCTATCGACTGCAAATACAAGGTTTACATTATAGACGAGGTGCACATGCTGTCGGGAGCTGCCTTTAACGCACTGCTAAAGACGCTTGAAGAGCCGCCCGCTCATGTTATATTTATTCTTGCCACCACCGAATACTACAAGGTGCCAGCCACCATTTTGTCAAGGTGCCAGCAGTTTAGATTTTCCAAAATAGACCCGTCGGAATCGGCTGAGAGACTTTTGCAGATAGCGGAAAAAGAAAATATCAAGCTTGATCCCGAGGCTGCCGCCCTTATAGCAAGACTTTCGGACGGCGCAATGAGAGATGCGCTGAGCCTTTTGGATCAATGTATCTCTGCGGGAAGGGATATTGACGAGAATGCGGTAAGAGAATGCAGCGGCGCAGCGGACATCGGTTATTTGTTCCTGATCTCCGAGGCTGCTATCGAAAAAAACCCGACCGCCGCTTTAGAGCTTTTACAGGAGCTTATCGAACAGGGCAAGGATCTGAGCCGATTCGTCGAAGAGCTGACCTCCCACTATCGCAGCCTTATGCTGATAAAATCGGGGGGAGAGAAATTTATAAGAGCTTCCTCCAATGATATTGACCGTTATAAGGAGCAGTGCGAAAAATACTCCTTAGAGGAGATAATGTACCACATCGACCTTATTTCCGACAGTCTGGATTCGATTAACCGCATGAAGCAGACGGGGCAGGCAAGACTGCTCACCGAGCAGCTTTTAATAAGGCTCTCGGTGCCCAAGCTCAGCAAGGACGTTTCCGCCTTCAGCGCAAGACTCGGGGCTGTGGAGCAAAAGCTGGAAAATATGCAAAAGGGCTTGATCCCCGTCACGGTAAATACCGCCCCCCCACAGCAGGAAACGCAGGTCAAATCACAGCCCGAGCTTAAAGCCGACGGCGAGGCGGAGAGAACCGACGCAGCTCCGAAAAGCGGCGCACCGATCCCGTCCCGATCCGCAGCCAAGCCCGAAAAAAATTATGAGGCGAGCCGAACCGCAAGCGGCAAAAAAGCCGACAGCGGAACAGACGGCGCCGAATATGAGCGTCCGCCTTTGCCCGAGCCGCCGCCCGAGAATAACTCGGATATGCCGCCGCTGCCCGATGACGCTCCTCCCGAAAATTACGGCAAAACGGAATATGAACACGAGCCGTCGCCCGGTGCCGAAGGGAGCGCCGAGATAAAAGAAAGCGCCGCCGCTAATGCAAAGCCGGGCACGGCAAAAGCGGCAGGTGCAGAGAAAAAGCCCATCATAGAGGACAAGCCGAAGGCGGGCTCCGTTTTACAAGCCCCCAAGGCGGAGATCAAGCCCTCCGAAGCCGAGGAAGCGCCAAACGCCGCTATCGGCGAGGTCGACTTGGAGCTGCCCGACACGGTTCAACCGCTTCCCCAGTGGCGAGAGATCGTGTCTCTTCTGACCCCTGCGGCGAGAGGCGTTTTGGCAAGCGCCGCCGCTTATTTGTACGGCGGAAAAATATATATCAGTGCGGGAAACGCCGCCGCCACCCAGCTGAAAAGAAGCACGGTGGGCGCAAAGCTCAGAGACGCAGTTACAGCCACCATGGGCGGCAGGCTTGAAATATATATGCTTAAGGAAAAGCCCAAAAAAGAGGACGGGGAAAAAGAGGACAAGGTCTCTCCCCTTTTAAACAGAGCCTCCGAGTTGGGGATAAAGGTTACTGTCAATAAAAAATAAAATAAATATTCAAAAAATAAGGAGAAAATTTTATGAAAGCAAGATTACCACAGGCATACCAAAATCAAGGCGCTTCCAACATGAACCAAATGATCAAGCAGGCTCAGAAAATGCAGGACGATATTGCGGCTGTTCAGGCTAAGCTTGACGAAACCGAGTTTACCGCCTCCGCAGGCGGCGGAATGATCGAGCTTACCATGACGGGCGGCAAGGTGCTGAAATCCGTTAAGCTGAACCCCGACTGCATAGATAAGGAAAACCCCGAGGATCTGGAGGATATTATTGTGGCAGGCGTAAATGCGATTCTCCAAAAGGTCGAGGAGGAAAGCACCAAGGAAATGGAAAAGGTCACGGGCGGGTTAAATATGCCCGGTCTGTTCTGATAGACGTATGGCAGAGTATAATCCCTTGCCCCTGCTTCTTGTGTCGGAGCAGCTGGCTAAGCTTCCGGGAATAGGAATGAAAACCGCAGGACGCCTTGCCTACCATATTTTAAATATGCCTATTGAGGAAGTGGAGAATTTTTCCGACACAATACTTCGGGCGAGAAAATCGGTGAATTTCTGCAAGGTATGCCAAAATTTTACCGAAGAGGAAATTTGCAGCATTTGCGGCGACGACAGACGCAATCACAAGATAATCTGCGTTGTGGAATCCCCAAAGGATCTGTCCGCTTTTGAGAGAGCGGGGGGCTTTGACGGCGTGTATCACGTCCTTCACGGGCTGTTATCGCCCGCAGAGGGGATAACCCCCGACGATTTGCGGATAAGAGAGCTTATGAGCAGATTGGGCGGAGACGCAGAGGAGGTAATAATGGCAACCAACCCCACCATCGAGGGGGAAACCACTGCCTCCTACATAAGCAGGCTTATAAAGCCCTTGGGTATAAAGGTCACCCGTCTCGCCTACGGACTTCCCGCAGGAAGCACCCTTGAATACGCAGACGAGGTAACATTGCAGAGAGCCTTGGAAAACCGCAACGAATTTTAATACCGATCCCGATTTACGGAAAACGAAAAAATTTTCGGCGTTGACATCTTGTTTGTCTTTTAAAACGTAAACAATGACAGCACCGCACAATCAGCGGCTAACGCCTTTGCCGCCGCTGCAAATACAGAGAAAAGAAAGGAATGAAAGAAATGGCTAAATTTTACAACGAACCCTCACATACCTTCGGCGAATATCTTCTTGTGCCGGGCTACAGCTCCGATCAATGCATACCTGCCAATGTTTCGCTGAAAACCCCCTTGGTAAAATATAAAAAGGGGGAGCAGCCTGATATCGCCATGAATATCCCCCTTGTTTCCGCAATAATGCAGTCGGTTTCCGACGATAAAATGGCGGTAGCCCTTGCAAAAGAAGGCGGAATAAGCTTTATTTACGGCTCTCAGTCCATTGAGGACGAGGCGGAAATGGTAAGACGGGTGAAGACCTACAAGGCAGGCTATGTAAGAAGCGACAGCAATTTAAGCCCCGAAATGACTCTCCAGGACGTTTTGGATCTGAAGGAAAAAACGGGACACTCCACCATGCCCGTCACCGAGGACGGAACCTCCGACACAAAAATGGTGGGAATCGTAACAGGCAGAGATTACCGCGTTTCCCGTATGTCCACCGACGTTAAGGTGAAGGAATTTATGACGCCCTTTGAAAAGCTTGTCACCGCACCCGAGGGCACTACGTTAAAGGAAGCCAACGATATAATCTGGGATCACAAGCTTAATTCCCTGCCTATTATAGACAAGGAGGGAAGGCTTGTATACTTTGTTTTCCGCAAGGACTACGAGTCGCATAAATCCAATCAAAACGAGCTTTTGGACAGCGCTAAGCGTTACGTTGTGGGAGCGGGAATAAATACCAGAGATTTTGCGGAAAGAGTTCCCGCCTTGGTTAACGCCGGCGTGGACGCACTTTGTATCGACAGCTCCGAGGGCTACTCCGAATGGCAAAGGATCACTATCAAGTGGATCAGAGAGCATTACGGCGAAAGCGTAAAGGTAGGCGCAGGCAACGTTGTCAGCAAGGAGGGCTTCAGATTTCTTGCCGAGTGCGGCGCTGATTTCGTAAAGGTGGGTATCGGCGGAGGCTCTATCTGCATTACCCGAGAAACCAAGGGAATAGGCAGGGGGCAGGCTACCGCTCTTATCGAGGTTTGTGAGGAGAGGGACAGATATTTTGAGGAAACGGGCATTTATGTTCCCGTATGCAGCGACGGCGGTATCGTCCACGATTATCACATCACCTTAGCTCTTGCCATGGGCGCTGATTTTATTATGCTGGGCAGATATTTCAGCCGTTTTGACGAGTCCCCCACCAACAAGGTCATGCTTAACGGCACTTACGTCAAGGAGTACTGGGGCGAAGGCTCTAACCGCGCCAGAAACTGGCAGCGCTACGATTTGGGCGGCGACAAAAAGCTTTCCTTTGAGGAGGGCGTGGACAGCTATGTTCCTTATGCGGGCAGCTTAAAGGACAACGTCAACCGCACGCTTGCCAAGGTTCGTTCCACCATGTGCAACTGCGGCTGCTTAAGCATACCCGAGCTTCAGGAAAAGGCGGTGCTTACGCTTGTTTCCTCCACCAGCATTATTGAGGGCGGATCGCATGACGTTATACTTAAGGACAGGCAGGCGCAGAACTAAATAATACTAATTTCTGTTTAAAATATAGACTTCGTCTATATTTTAAAGCCGACTTTCAGCGGCAGCCAAAATCAAAGATTTTGGCGAAAAAAAACGGTTTTATAAACAAACCAAATCCCCCTTTGATTTAAGGGGGATTTTTTGTTAAAATATTTGATACAGCCGTTAAGGTCTTAAGCCAAGTCCGCCTTCAAGGGTCAGCGTCTCGCCTGTAAGATATTTAAAGTCGGGAGAAGCAAGCTGTACGCAAACTCTGCCGATCTCCAGCTCGGAATCGCCAAGATGACCGCAGGGAGGAATGTGAACGTTAGCCTTATATGCTTCGGGATAAGCCTTTTGGAACTGCTCCAGCTGTGCGGTCCATGCAAGGGGGCAAACAACGTTTACGTTGATACCGTCCTTAGCCCACTCGGTAGCCGCTACTCGGGAAAGTCCTCTTATACCCTCCTTAGCGGCAGCGTAGGAGCACTGACCGTAATTGCCGAAAAGTCCCGCACCGGAAGCAAAGTTGATGACCGAGCCCTTGGATTTTACAAGATGAGGGTAGCATGCCTTCATATAATAGAAAGCCGCATACAGTCCCGAATAAATAGCAAGGTCGAAATTATCTGTGGTATGCTCCGCAATGGGAACGCCCGAGGCGGAAGCCTGTGCGTTGTTGATCAGCACGTCGATTCCTCCGAACTCCGCTACGGTTTTATCGATAACGTTTTGCACCACTGCCTCATTATCGGCTCCCGCATTCACGTCCGCCTGAACCAAAAGCACCTTAACGCCGTAAAGGCGCTCCAGCTCTTCCTTTGCGTCCTCAAGCTTCTTTACGTTGCGGCCTGTGATAACGATGTTTGCGCCCTCCTTAGCATAAGCGGTAGCGATACCGTAACCGATAGAGCCGCAGCGGCCGTCGCTCAAAACTGCCCGGCCTGCGCCTGTAATGATAACCGTTTTTCCTGTTAAAAAGCCCATTGTTCGATCCTCCGATACTTTTTATTTTTGATTGTAGTTTGTACAATCTTGATGTTAATATTTTAACATATTTAATAAAAAGTTTCAATATGTTTGGGGGAATTTTCTGTGTCCTTTACAAAAAGCTTTTTGGGTTGACTTATACTGTTTCCGCTTTAAAAGATAGACAAAGTCTATCTTTTAAAGTCGCCGC
>JAMPBF010000116.1 GCA_023666805.1 Bacillota bacterium | reverse complement strand
TCATCCTCAATACATTTCACGCTGCCATCGGCGAACTTCTCATAATGCAAATTATCCTCACCTTTAAAGATGACCGTATCATTTTTGATATCCTTTGCTTTCAGCTTGCCATCCTTTACCATCTGCTGTTTTTCGGCACGGATGCGTTCAAGCAATACAGAAGCAGGTTCGTCGTTTGGGTCTTGGGGGACAAGTTTTCCACGGATAGCCAAATCCAATATTTTCTGTCTTAACGCTTTGGTATCCATTATTCGTCCACCTCTCCGATGAGTTTTTCAAGTTCGGCAACGGCTTTTGCGATATTCGCCGATTTTTCCTTCATTTCCTGAAGCAACTCTGAAAGGGTACGGTCGTCCTTTTCGCTTAAATCGAGCCATTTGAAATCAAGCTTCAAACCGTCACGGGCATATACTTCCTCTTTGGAAAATCTTCTCCATCTGCCGTTGGGATTGTTTTCGGGGTCATAAGTTGCCATTCTGTCAGACATATGCCCTGAACAGTAACAGGTAACAAAATCTTCCAAATCTTCACGCTTCATTGGCTTTGTCGCTAATGTGTGTTTAATTCCGGTTCTGTAATCATATACCCAAATGTCCTCTGTCGGCATGCCTTTTTCAAAAAACAGCACATTGGTTTTAACACCGTTTGCATAGAAAATGCCCGTAGGAAGCCGAAGAATCGTATGAAGATTGAATTCTTTCAGCAGTTTTTCTCTGACTTTTGCCGTTGCGTTTCCATCGGTCAGTACATTATCAGGAAGTACAACCGCAACACGTCCGCCGGTTTTCACAATGGACATAATATGCTGCAAGAAATTCACCTGATTGTCCGAGGTCTTTATGAAATCGGAACGGACGGTAGATACTTCGCCGCTGCCCTGAGGTCTTGTACCGAAAGGCGGATTTGCAAGAATCACATCATACATCTTATCATCGTAGTTTTCGGTCAAGGAATCCTGACAGACGATAGGGCTGGCGTTAGTTCCGATATCGTGCAGATACAGGTTCATCGAAGCAAGGGTGACGACAAGCGATGTGTTGTCAGCTCCGAACAACGCGTTATTCTTCAAGAATCTTTGCTTTTCAATTTCTTTGCTCTGCGGTTTCATATGCTCGAACGCCGCAAGCAAAAATCCGCCTGTACCGCAAGCGGGGTCTGCGACAGTTTCACCGATTCTTGGATCGGTCACATCGACCATTGCTTTAATCAGCGAACGGGGCGTAAAATACTGTCCCGCTCCGCTTTTCTTATCCTGTCCGTTCTTTTCAAGGATAGATTCGTAGATTGCACCCTTAAAATCGCCCTGCATCATATACCAGTTTTCTTCCGAAACCATTGTAATAACTTTTTTCAGATGAACAGGCGTGGTTATTTTGTTTGTGGCTTTGGTGAATATAGTACCGATCAACCCATTGTCCTTTTGCAGTTCCTTGAGAATTTCCTCATATTTGTCAACAAGGTCTGTGCCGTTCAATTCCGCAAGATCGTTCCACTTGTATCCGACAGGAATTGAACTGCCGAGTCCGAGTTCTTCCTTTTCCTGATCCATTTTGAGAAAAAGAATATAGGTAAGCTGTGTAATATAATCTGTGAAACCAACGCCGGCAGCAGCAAGGACATTTGCAATGTCCCAAACCTTTTTAACTAACGACGCTTCGCTTTTTGTTTGAATATTATCTGCCATAATCTTATGCCGCCCTTAATATAAATTTTGATAGTTCTATAATTTCCGCAGTCAGTGCGGGAACACCGAAGCTTGTTACAGCCTTTCGCCATAAATCTGCATTGATGTCATTGATTTCTGCCACACTTAACGAGCCTTCTTCAATGATATAATCTGCGATTTGCTTCATAATTTCTTTTTGGTCATCGGTCAAATTACGCTGAACCTGACCGCAATAAAGCGTAAAACGCTGAGAATATCCTTTCAACAGGCTTTTCAGCTTGTCACTTTTCTTATAGGCATACCGAACAAGCTGAATCAAGTGCGTCAACGCCTTGATATTCTGCTTTACATCCAAATCCTCAACACTGCCGTCAACATCCAAAATTTTATAGTTGCTCCAGATGTTATACGGCGTGAACAGACGATTTTCAGAAATGAGTTTATCATGCAAATCAACAAGCATTGAATATGTAATGACGGTATCTTCTGAATTGTAGATAATGCGTAACGCTTCAACGCTGTCGGCGTTATCATTCAAATACTTTTCAAAAGAATCGATAAAACTCCTTGCCGCTTCTTTGCTAAAGCCTTTTTCAATCACTTCGTCCTCTTCGGAAGAAATGGCGTAATAGCCACGGTGCATCTCCAGCAGCTTCTTTCTTGCTTCGATATCGGAAATCAAACAGGAAATCAAAGTTTTTCTCTCTGTATTGGCATCGGAAATGCTTACAAACGGCGGCAGTGTGCTTTTTTCGAGAGCCGTGTTAATATCGTTTGCTAAAGTTTTCGGAGCAAAACCAAAGCTTGAAATGAAAATATTCAGATGTCTGCCGAAGAGAGGGTTGTCCTCATATCGTCTGTTGATCGTCGCACAATAATCCCTTAAAAACGCAAGATTATCGTCTGAAACCTCACCGTGTGCAAGATGTTCCAATAGTGGTTCAAGCTTTGGCACTTTATTTATTCCGTTACCGCTTTTTCCTGTCCCGGGAATATGTTTATCACTTTCCGTCACACCAACGGCGTCCACAATATAGTAGCATTCCTTTGAATTAGCGTTGGGCGTTACCTCTTTCAACTTATCTTCATTGATTACCCGACAGCCTCTGCCTTTCATTTGGGTGTAAAGAACTTCGGATTTTACATCATTCATAAAGAGAACGACTTCCAAAGGTTTTACATCCGTGCCGGTGGCAACAAGAGTAACCGTAACGGCAATGCGGAATTCTTTTTCAGTTCTCAAATCACGAATCAATGAATTGGAATCTCCTGCCGAATAAGTAATTTTCTGAACAAATTTATCAGGGACGCACCCCCTGTCAAACTTTTCTGCAAATACCTTTTTGACAATCTTAACGATTTGTGTAGCGTGATTATCGTCTTTAGCAAAAATCAGTGTTTTAGGAATGCACTCCCATTTTTCATCTCTGTCAGGGTAAAGGTCGGTATAGACAGAGTCTCTGTATGTTTTTATGACTTTTTCCATTTCGTCAGGAGCGATAACAGAACGGTCCACCTGGGTAGAAGAATAGTCAACTCTGTTTTCTGCAACATAGGAACCTGCATCATTTCCGCTACGAGTAATTTCATTTACAATATCGCCCTCATGAATTGTTCCGCCGTGTTCCGTAATTCTTGTTTTTATACGATAAACACGGGCAGGCACATTTACGCCGTCAACAACAGAGTTTTCATAGGTGTATTCTTCAACTAAATTTTTATTAAAGAACGCATACGCTTCCGGCGTGGGTGTAGCTGTCAACCCAAGGATTTTGGCATCTTTGAAGTAATTGAGCACATCCTGCCATTTGCCATAAATGGAACGATGGCATTCGTCAATAATGATAAACTGAAAATAATCCGGAGGAAGTTTGAGATCGTTACCCAAATCAACAGCCTGTTGCGATTTGTCAGCATCCTTAAAAGAAAACAGCTTTTCATCTTCTTTGTCTTCATCATCCTCGCTCATTGCTTGTCCTGTTAAAACGGCAAATAACTTTTGAATGGTGGAAATTACGATATCTCCGCTCACATCGTCCGCATTTTTTAGGCGGCTGATCTGATAAAGTGCATTCATCGGTTGCTGTTTTTCGGTACGGTCAAACAGGCTGAATTCTGTTTCGGTCTGTCGGGCAAGGTTATTTCTATCTACAAGGAACAATACTCGCTTTGTCGGCGTATAGTTCAACAGGCGATATGCCGCAAGACAGGCAAGATATGTTTTGCCGGAACCTGTTGCAAGGACAGCAAGAGCCTTTTTCTTGCCTTGCTTGAGGGATTTTTCAAGTTCGACTTCGGCATCATACTGGCAATCACGCAATCCCCGTTTTTCGATTCTCGGTAAAGCTCCGTATTCTGACTTTTTACTGATAAGTTGCAACATCTTTTTCGGCGAGTGCATTTCTGTCAGTTCTTGATAGTCACCTTCCGGATCAGTCAACATATTTTTGAAATAGATTTTGTTGCCGTTTGCGAGATAAACGAGCGGTATCAAATTAGGATACCACAGACCGTACCAGCTTTGAGGTGTTACGGCATAATGCTCCGCCTGCTCGGCAACCTCTGCACCAAGAGCATTAGCTTCTTTTTTTGCTTCAACAACAGCGATGGCTTTGTCTTCAACAAAAAGCAGATAATCGCTTTCCTTCTCCCCGAGCATCAAAGCTTCCTTGACCGCAACCGTATTGCCGGGTACATACTCATTGCGAGAGATGATATCCCAACCGGCGTCCTGTAATTGTTTATCTATTTTAATTCGTGCCTGTTCTTCAGGGAGCATATGAATCCTCCTTTTATTTCCGATAATCAAAAATTATAGGAAGTTGTACTCTAAAAAATTTTAATCTATGTTTCCGGGGATAAAGACATCTATTTTGACTTCTTTATCAATTCTCGTTATAAGCTCTGTCAATCAGCGGCTTGGCCTTTTCAAAATCATTTTTGTTTGAAATATGAAGCTCAACTGCTCCGCATCCCCAATGCCCGATGTTCGTCACATCCCGTGAAAATCCTTCTTCAAAATTCACAGTAGTAACATCGAGCGGAAGATTTAGAACCAGCTTTTTCTTGTGAGCAACAACTGTCACCACATTTTTAATTTTTTTGAACGCCGCATAAAGCTTCAAATGTGTTTCGCTGATATCATCACCAAGACTAAGAATATAATTTGTTAGGTCTTGATAGAGCAGCTTGATTGCCTTGTCCGCTCCTTCAATTTGTTCATCAAATGTTTTGTCGCTTACCCTGGCTTTCATACTCGGCCCAACATCAGGGATAGAAGAAGCGATATTTTCATTGACTTGTTCAAACATCAGCAGATCATCGCCAAATTTCTTGTAGCGGATCAAGCTAATGTTACGGTTCATTTGTTTAATGGCAGATTCATCATACTTTGTGAAATCACCTGCAACACAAATAACGCGAGGCATTGTCCAATCAATATTGTCAGCTTCTTTGAGCCCAAGCTTATCAATGACAAGAACTTTGAAACTATCTTTATGGTCAAGAAGCCAGTTAAGATAGAATAATCCTTGATTGATAACATTTTCGTTAATTGATCGCTTGTACTCGAAGATAACTGGGCAACGGTTTTCGTCAATGCCGATACTGTCCATTCGGCCACCATCTGTAGTGCGATACTCAGAGGCAAGGAAGGTTACGCCGAAGAAAGTCTCCATATTGTTTTCAATTACAGTCTGTAGTTCTTTTTCAAGCGTTACTGTACCACTTTGATACTCTTGTATCGTTCCCTTTATATTAAACAACTTTATGTCAGCCATTCTTGAGTCCTCCATTAAATTTTATCAATCTGCTCCACTGCATACAGCGGCAGATTCACCAGCCAATCTTCCTTTTTATAGTCTGCCATTGAAGTACGGACGGAAATCTCAGGCTCATATTTCTCTCGATAAGCCTTCAAGCTCTTGGCTTTCAAATTCACTTCCGCCTTCACCTCAACCGGAACGATCATCTCGCCGGTATCCACGACAAAATCCACTTCGCAGGAGCCTCGGTCGTTGGTGTAATAATAAACGCCCAGATCGTCAATTGTTTTGAGCTGCTGACAAACATACTGCTCTGTGAGAGCACCTTTGAATTCCACAAATAGATCGTTTCCGTCAAGGAGCGTGCGCTGGCGAAGTCCGGTCATACAGCCGAGCAGACCCACATCCAGAATAAACAACTTAAACGCTTTCAAGTCCTCATAAGCCTTCAACGGAATACCCGCAGCATTCACTCGGCTGACTTTATGCACCAATCCGCAGTCGGTCAGCCACATAATCGCCGTTTCATATTCTTTTGCCCGCCCGCCCTCACGAACAAGTCCGTAGATAAATTTCTTGTTTTCCTTTGCAAGCTGGGAGGGAATGCTGTTCCAAAGCATACGAATTTTCGGCACGATTTCATTCGGGGCGTGCTTGGAAAAATCCTGCTCGTAGGCGGCAAGAATACGCTTCTGAATTTCACGGACCTCGTTGAAATCTTTGTTTTCAATAAAACTTTGCACCGCTTCCGGCATACCGCCGATGAAGTAATACTGTTTCAGGGAATCAATATAGGTCTGCTTAAAGCTGGCGATCATTTCAAAATCCTTTTTGTCGAGAAGCTCAGCAAAACGCTCGTTTCCGGTAGCCATTAAGAACTCTTTGAAGGACAGCGGATATAATTTCAGAAAATCGACCTTGCCAACCGGGAAAGATGTACCTTCATGCAAGGCGACACCCAAAAGAGAACCGGCGCAGACGATATGATACTGCGGGGCATTTTCATAAAAATATTTCAGCGACGAAAGTGCTCTCGGCACTTCCTGCACTTCGTCAAAAATAAGCAGCGTGTTGTCGGGATCAATTTTTCTGCCGGCGTACAATTCCAAGCCCATAATCAAACGGTCCGTATCCAAATCGGACGCAAACAGTTCTGCCATTCTGGAATTGGAATCAAAGTTTATATATACGGTATCCGCATACGCCTGCCTGCCAAACTCTTTCATCAGCCAAGTCTTGCCGACCTGCCTTGCGCCTTCAATAATCAGCGGCTTGCGGCGTTTGCTTTCTTTCCATTTATTCAGTTTTTCGATTGCAATTCGGTACATACGCAATGCCTCCATAATATGATACAAATACAGTATAGCACAAATTTTCGAAAAATGCAATGATATTTTGAAGCCAATCAACATTTTTACAGCGAAAATAAATTGCGTGGTTTCAAAATTGCACATTCGACAAGCTGAATTTTCCTTGGTACAATAGCAGTGCAAAGGAGGATTTGCTATGAAAACTTTATTTGAACGGCTTGTCCTATTTGAGTGCGGACAAACAAGCGGTGCTGTTTGACGCCATGAGTACAAACGACTGCACACCGTCCCATGCGCAGGCAATTCGGCTGAAAAAGCAATTTCAGGAGGGAACGCTCGATGACAAAAGCATATACGACATTCTTGCAGAGGCGAAACCCAATCAGCAGGAAAACTTAAAATTCAAGCGGGCGGACATCCGCAAATATTTTCCTAAAAACTACACCGATGCGCAAGTCTGCGAAATGCTCTTTGTGATTCTTGAAAAGCATTGGCAGCGAGAGCAAAGCAAGCAGAAGGACAAGGACGCAAGGTAATAGCGTACAGGCTGTAACGCATAAAAATGAAAGGAGGGGCGCTCTCGGATAAGGGAGCGCCAAATGAAAATCGGGAGGTCTTGTTATGCAAGAAAAGGAAGAAAACAAAGTGACGGCTTGCAAAAGCGTTTTCAAAAACGCAGACAAAACAGACCTAAAAAAAGCATTGACGGAAAAATGGACAGAACTGATCAGTTTCCAAGAAAGATTGCAGAAAGGAAATTCGCAGAAATGACAAGCGTGTTTTGCTATGGTAAAATCATCACGGAAACGGCTTGTTCTGCAAGATTGGAGAACTAATGAAAGTTGCGATATATTGCAGACTGTCCGAAGAAGATAGAAACAAAAAGAACAAAAACGACGACAGCGAAAGCATCCAAAACCAAAAGACGCTGCTTTTGCAGTACGCTATGGATCACGATTGGGAGGTGGTAGGCATTTACTCGGACGACGATTACACCGGCTCCGACCGTCGCCGTCCCGAATTCAACCGCTTACTTGCCGACGCCGAAGCGCATCTGTTTGACATCATTCTGTGTAAAACCCAATCCCGTTTTACCCGTGAGCTGGAGCTGGTGGAAAAGTATATCCACGGCTTATTTCCGATTTGGGGAATTCGCTTTGTCAGCGTGGTGGACAACGCCGACACAGCAAACAAGGGCAACAAAAAGTCCCGACAGATCAACGGACTTGTCAACGAATGGTATCTGGAGGACATGTCCGAAAACATCCGCTCGGTACTGATAAACAAGCGTGAAAACGGTCAGCACATCGGTGCTTTTGCGCTCTACGGCTACAAGAAAGACCCGAACCAAAAGGGGCATCTCATCATCGACGAGGAAGCCGCCGCTGTGGTGCGAGAGGTGTTTCAACTATTCTCCCAAGGATATGGCAAAACGGCGATTGCCCGAATGCTCAACGAGCGTGGTATTCCCAATCCGACCGAATATAAACGCCTGCATGGACTTCGATATAAACAACCGACGATGAAGAACAGCACTTTGTGGAAGTATTTTGCAATTTCCGATATGCTGGTCAATGAAATCTACATCGGCAATATGGTGCAGGGTAAGTACGGTAGCATTTCCTACAAATCCAAGATCAACCGCCCTCGACCGAAAGAAAGTTGGTATATCGTGGAGGGTACGCACGAGCCGATCATC
>JAMPBF010000115.1 GCA_023666805.1 Bacillota bacterium | reverse complement strand
TCATAGCATTTGCAGCCAATATTTCGTCAACCTTATCCTGACCCAAAAACGATGTGGCAAGAAATTTTGCGGCGCTTGTTTCCATGACCGTGACCACAAATAGATCTCTTGCTTTTTCCGAAGGACCGTATTCGAGAATTAAGACCCCTCCCAAAAGTCCGGATATAACAAGCACTATAGCGGTGCATGCGATAAGAATCGCTCTTCCGGTAACCGTTTTGACCTCTTTTACAACTTTTTTGGGCTTTTCTTTTTTCTTTATGTAATTTGCTTTTCCGTTATGCTCTCTGATTAAAATACTTTCGAGCTCATTGTCCGGCATATTTTTTCTCCTTTGTAATTATTTTTTCTTTTGTTCCTTGAATACCCATTCCCGCTGCACAGTGAAGCAGAGGAAAAACAGCACTATATCAACTGCCATTTTATATACTGTTTGAAGCAGGCTTTGTGTGGTTCCGACCCATGATGTTATAATATAAACCAATCCGTAGGATAAAGACGCCTGACATATACACAGCGTATAATATTTGATCAGCGAGCTTTTAATATTGCTTTTGCTGTTAAACACCTTTTTCCTGTTGACGGTATAATTTATTGCCGAGGAGATAATACGGGCAACGGCAGTGGCGGTAAAAATCCTAAGCCATTCCTCCATATTTTTCGGAAGAACCAAGTTAAGCAGGGTAAATGCCAATAGATCTATAAGTGAAGCCCCTGCGGAGCTTATTAAATATTTCAGTATAACAGCATATATTTTTATTGAATCCTTAAACGGATTGAAATGCGTACCGCTGTTATTGTCGGAATATATTGTTTCGATAGGTATTTCGGTAAATTTCAAATCATTTTGCTTCATTGTAATAAGCATATTGGTTTCATACTCAAATCTTTCCCCGGCAGTTTGAATAAGAATCGGAAGATAGGAGGAGGGAAGCGCTCTCAGTCCTGTTTGAGTATCTGTTATCTTAATTCCGCAAAGGTATTTAAATGTAAAGGATGTTATATTGTTTCCTATACGGCTTTTGGGAGGGATATTCTTTCCCTTAAAATTTCTTGCGCCAAATACGGCTGAATTAATTTCTTCCATTTTTTTTGCGCAGGCTGTTATATCATCGCAGCTGTGTTGAAGATCGTCGTCGGTGGTAACGACGCCCGATTTGTCGGATCTGTTGTTTATAAAATATTCAAATCCCGTTTTCAAAGCTCTGCCCTTACCCATATTTTTGCTATGGTCAATAACGGTTACCGCAAGATTTGATTTGATTTCTTCAAAAAAACAGGTGCAAGCCTCTTTGCTGCCGTCATTGACTACTATTATATCGTCAAATCCGGCGTCCGTAAGAGCGTTGATTGTTTGAACAAGCTTTTGGGAGGGATTATAGCTGGGCAAAATGACAGAAACATTCATATAGCGCCTCTCTGTGTAACAATCTTTAAACAATGTTCAATATTTTATCATTTTTTATGACCTGAGGTTATTATAACATTATTGCATTGGAATTTCAATTACAAAACGGTTACAAAATAATTTTTTTTATCTTGACAAAATAATATTATGCCAAAAATATCAAAGACAGTTGACTATTAATTAGTTTTATGATAAAATTATCCAATAAAGCCTCTGTTATTTTTAAATTCTGAAGGGAATAAAGAAATGAAGGAAGCAAAAGCCTTTTGGTTAATGGCAATTGTTTTTATTTTAGTCTGCGTCGGAATGCTGCTGTTCAGTTATTTGAATTTGGAAAGAGAAGCTGTTTATTATGTTTCCAACGACTCTTCCGCACGCATAAAATATGACAGTGAAGCATCATTATCCGATACGGAAATCTCAGATACACCCACAAAGGACAAAATCAACATAAACACTGCTCTTGAAGAAGAGTTGATTTCACTGCCCGGCATAGGTGAGAAAACCGCCAGGTCGATTATCGCTTACAGGGAAGAGAACGGCGCATTTAAAAGCATTGAGGAAATTATGGAGGTAAACGGTATCGGTGAAGGGAAGTTTGACGGCATTAAAGATTACATAACTGTATAGAAAAAAGGACTGTCATTTAAAATTGTGACAGTCCTTTTAGTGAAGCTTACTTAATGATTCTGATTCCGCCGATAATCGGAAGCTCGTTAGCTTTTCCTGTTGCGGCATTTACAATGCCCATAATTACGAAAACAACTATAACAAGGCTCAAAACCGATGCTATAATTGTTCCTACGATCGGAACAACAGCGCTTAAAATACTGCCAACCACCCCTATGATTACGTCAAGGATAAATAAAACAAGTCCTTGATTAACGTGAAAACGTGCGTAGGGAGAATTGGGCGCAGCTAAAAGCGGCACAAGGAATAAAAATCCAAAATATGCCAAAACCGCCATACCCTTATTTTGCTGAATGTCATTGGGATCCATATTGAGTTACCTCCACCTTAAAATATGTTAAAAATAATTTTAACCATAATAATTATACTATTGATTTATAAAAAAATCAACTGTTTTTTAATTAAAATGTTAATTTTCTTTCCAAGCTTTCGGGATTAAAGGAATACTGAACGGCTGTTTCCGCAGTAATAAGCTTCTTTTTGTACAGATCCAAAATATAATTGTCCATACTGATCATTCCTTCATTGCCAAAGCTGTTTATCGCATTGTCGATCTGATGGATCTTGGATTCGCGTATCATATTTCTTATTGCACTGTTGCAATGCATAATCTCAAAGGCAGGCACCTGTTTTCCGTCAACGGTGGGAACCAATTGCTGCGAAATTACCGTTTGAAGAAGCTGAGAAAGCTGCACTCTTATTTGCTGCTGCTGGCTGGGAGGGAAAACATCGATAATGCGGTCAATGGTATTGGCTGCACCTACCGAGTGCAGGGTGGATATTATAAGGTGACCTGTTTCAGCGGCAGTCATTGCGGTTTTTATGGTCTCAAAGTCGCGCATTTCACCGACCAGAATTACGTCCGGCGATTGTCTTAAGCTTGCTCTGAGAGCCGTTACGTAGCCCTCTGTATCCGCATGGATCTCGCGCTGGCTTATAACGCTTTTTTTATTTCTGTGAAGGTATTCGATAGGTTCTTCCAAAGTGATTATATGAGCGTTTTTTTCGCTGTTGATCTTATCGATTATGCAGGCTAAGGTTGTCGATTTGCCGCCGCCGGCAGGACCTGTTACCAATACCAAGCCCTTTGATTTTTTTGCAATGTCCATCACATTGTCGGGAATTGACATTTCCCTGCTGTCGGGTACGTCAAAGGCGACCAAACGTATAACTGCCGCTAACGAACCCCGCTGCTTATATGCGCTTATACGAAAGCGGGAGAGACCCTTTATGGAGATCGAAAAATCATCGTCGCCGTTTAGACGGAGCTTTTCTATATCTCTTCCTGCAATAGAGTATGCGTCGGTCAGAAATTTTTCCGATGTTTCCGGAAGAACGATTTCCTCCGATTGGGGTTGAATAACTCCGTTAAGCTTGTAGGAAATAGGGATACCGGAAACGATAAAAATGTCGCTGGCTTGTTTTTCAACAGCGTCCTTAAGCATGGTGGTAATGTCCATTGTGCTACCTCTTTTCATAGATTTTAGCAGCTGAGTTACATAACAGGGAAGGGAGATGCTCCGTCCCAAACCTCATACCCGTCGTCGATATTTATGCTGCTTTCAGAAATAATTTGCTGTGATATAATTGTTAAATTACCGTTTTCTGACTTTAAAACGGTCTTTAATGAGCGTATATTGTCAATTTCAGTGACAAAAGTAATGCTGCCGTCGTTTTCGATCAATTCGGCTTCCGCTTCGATCTCGGTGAGAGCCGTGAGCTTTTTTGCCAAGTCGTCATTGCTTGACATGATCGAGCCGATCTGTCCGCATTTTTCCGCTGCCGTTTTTTCAGCGGCATAGTAAGCCTCAGACATTGCTTTCGATTTTTTTACCGTGTTTAACTCATTTTGGGCAGAGACCAGTGTCAGCACCGAAAAAACGGTAATTGTCAGTATTATGAATATTACAAGTATAAGTGATCCGCCAATTCCGGATGAGTGACCGTTTCTTTGTAATGTCATGCCGCTTCCTCTCGCTTTTAATCATAATAAGCCGAATCGATAGTATAGATCAGCTTGCTGTCGGTGGTTCTGAAAACCTCGACCGTGTATTCAATCACTCCGTTTGCCTCTGCCGAAATTTTTAAGTCGGCAAAATATACGGTGCTGTCGCTTTTTTCCTGTATAGTCAGGTCAGAATCATAATAATAAGTTTTATTTTCGGATTCGATTCCGTTTTTTATCATTTCCGCATTATTTTGAGCTATAATCAGCGCATTGCTTATATCTCGGCTTTCGGATATACTCACTGCCGCTTTGGCGATTATGGCGGCGCACACCCCTGCGCAAACGGCAAATATAAGCAGCGCAATCATTAGCTCCATAAGGAACAGACTTGACTTTCTGTTGTTGCTCATTGTTGTTCCTTTCACTTAACTGTATTAATATAAAATGTTATGGTTTTATTGTCTAAATCGGTTAATTCGCATTTGAAAAGCCCGTTTTCATAATAAAAGGTCAAGGCGGAAGCCTCTGTAAGGGGATAACCGGCCGAGGGATCTGCATCAGACTTGTTGTTGGCAAAAATTTCCCTGATCATTCCGTCATATTGATAAATATAAGTACTGTATTCCTCGCCGTAAAAATTGTCTGAAATACAAATTGCATTGACGCCTTTGAAATCAGTGACAGCGATCTTATTTTCCTCATTATTGGCACGAATTTTTGCGGTGACATAATTGATGCAGGTTTGCTTATTGAATCGCTCGTCCGTCTGTTTAGCCGAGTTTTTATAAGCGATCGCACAGTAAGAGGTCACAAGCAGCGCCATGGTTACAAACAAGGCAAACAGAAGCAGTACAAACAAGGTGTCAATGGAATGGGCGAGGCTCGATTTTTTATTGTTCAATCGCTCACCTGCTTTCTTACGACCCTAATATCAGGCATAATATTTTCCGCAAAAATATTATAGTAAACGTCGAAATCATCACTGACATGAAGATCGTAATTTTCCGCTAAATACTCAATACTTTCAGGATACCTTCCTTCCTGTGCATAACAGGTTATAACTGCCCGTCTAATACTGTTTTCCGTTATGGAAAGACTTTCTTTTTCGGTGCTTTTTTCTACATTGTTTATTGCAATTGCAGCAATTGTAATTATTGCAATAAATACGATAATTACAGGGAGATTTTTTAATATTGAAGAATTTTTCAGCTTTTCTTTCATTAAAGTGATCCCTTCATTATTTATCGTTTGCTTCAGAGCTTGTTTTTGTAGGAGCTGACAAGGGAAATTTCCGCAGACCGCCTGTTGCCTGTCAAGAAAATCCGACACCGGCAGCAGCAAAATTTGACGAAAAGACCCTGCGTCAAGCCTATGAGAAATATGCTCTTAAATAGAAGAAATAATCGACAGCATTGGCAGCATTACCGAAAACAGCACAAATCCAACCAAAACCGACATTATAATGACCAATACGGGCTCTACTCGGCTTATTTTGCTGTCTATGGCATTATTGACCTTATTTGTGTATTCATCGGCAATTTTTTTCATTGCTTCATCGGTTTTACCTGTATTAAAGCTTATTGTAAGTCGTCTTGAACTGACTGCGTCCAGTATTTTGGATTTTTGAACCGCTTTGTCAAAGCCTGTGCCTTCTCTCATCATTTCCTGACAAGAAGTGATTTTGTCTTCTATTTCCTTATCGCAAAGCTTCTTTGCCATTTCCAAGGATTCGTCAATATCCATACCGCTGGAAATGGTCATAGCCATTGCCGAGGCGAATTTAGAAGAGGACATTTCTTTTTTGAGCTTTCTTCCTTTAAATAAGGAAAGAACCTTATTGTGAGTTGACGGCAGGTTGTAAAGAATGATGAATATTGCCGCCAATGCAACCACGGCACCGATAATTGCCGCCGAATAAGTACGGATCGCAGTGCCTAAATTCATGAGCGACATGGCAGGAGCCGACATTGAAACGCCCAATTGCTTAAATACATCGTTAAATATGGGCAAAACCTGCGTTAAAAGCAAAATAACGATTGCAATGAGTATTACCAGCAAAATAAAAGGAAAGGTAACCGCATTTTTAATGTTTTCGCTTATTTCGTTTTGTCTTGCATAATAAACGGAAAGCTCATTTAAAACCGAGTCCAAGCGTCCCGTTGTCTCGCCGATCTCTATCATATCTTCAAAGTATGAGGGGAAGGAATTTGTCTTTTTTACGGCTGCGGTAAAAGTGCATCCCTTGGAGGTCTCTTCCAACAGTCTTTCCAAGACACGGTCATTAGCGCCTTCGTTCATAAGCATAAAAATGCCGTCGTTTATCGCTATTCCCGAGCTTACGGTGTCATAAAGCTCACCGCACAGCTTGGATATATAATCAGGTTTAAGCTTGGTTGCTGACATATCATTCTCCTTAATTCAGCTGTTCGGCATAATAATTGTTTCCGTCACCGATATAGCTTAATATTGCATTACTGGAATTTGAGCTGGCGGCATAGGTCGGATCCAAACGATGCCATGCAGTGCCGTCAAAATAAATGGCTCCGTAAATCCAGCCCACATCCGTTACATAAACGTTCACCCATGCATGCAAGGACGTTGACCCCGAGGTATGACCCGAGACAACCTGAACAGGGATATTCTGACTGCGAAGCATTGCCGCCATAGTGCCCGCATAATCAAGGCAGATTCCTTTTTTCCTGTTTATTACTTTTTCCGTATCGGCAACATATCCGCCTGCGATTTTAGAGCTTGCAAGGTCGTAGTCGTAAACCACGTTATCCACAAGCCAAGTGTATACCCTGTCTACCTTTTCCAAATCATTCGCAGCGCCGCCGCAAAGCTCGGAGGACTTTGTTACCGCACTGTCGCCGTAAGAATACGGAACATAACTGCTTGGTCTTAAATAAGGGGCGAGTGAGCTTGCAAGCTGAACCTGAAAGCTTCCCGAGTGGGCGAGAGCATAGCCGGTGGTTCCCGGAACGTTTTCCAGTACTCTGAAGGAATAATTGCCGTTATTTCCCGTGAGAGGAAACGCTTCATATTTTCCGTTTGAATTAAGAGTATAGGTTTGAGTGGTGCCTGCGGGATTGGTGATTTGTATTTTTATGAGGCTGACCGAGCCCGTATATTTTGCCATAATGTAGCCGTCGCTTGTATTGCTGTAATCAATGGTTGCCAAGGCATTTCCCGTGGTAAGCACTCCGTCAGCCGTGGTGGCGTAAATTGTGGGAGGGGAGGGCTCGGAGGGAATTTCGGGAGCGGCGGTTGTAGTAGTAACGGGGGGTTCGGTCTCGATCTCCGATGAGTGCGCAGTATGTATTTCGGTGTCAGACTGATTTTCCGCTGTAGACGTGTTTTCTTCGGTGCCGATGTCCGTCTGAAGGCTTTCGGAAGTGTCATTGCTGCTTTCCGAGCTGCTGTCTGTGCTTGAAGCGGTGGAGCTGCTTGATGTGACCGTTTCCGATTGCCCTGCGGTGATCTCTTGGGAGACGTCGGTATCTTCGGGAATTTGTTCACTGTTGTCCGGTGTTACGGTATTTGAAACGGCTTCAGCGGTTTCGCTTATATTAGAAGGAGTTGAGGGATCGTGATTGCAGCCGCACAGATAAAGGCAAAATGCCGTCAAAAGCGCAATCACTTTTATTTTTTTCAAAAAAACACCCCCTTGCGTCAAAATAGTACATCAATCTATACTAAATTATAGCACAAGGCGGCGTAAAAGTCAATATTGGTTATTTTGAAAAATAAATATTATTCTCCCAAATCGCTTAAGGCGTCTGCCAAAAATGAAGCATTGCCGTCATCGGATCCCGTAACGCTTAAATTATTATCGTTTGTCTCTTCGTCTTCCTTATCCAAGCAGCTTTTGTATTTTTTCGGTTCGGGATTTTGTTTTCTGAACATAAGTGCGTTTTTGAACAAATCCGGGTACTTTTCCGCAAGAAATTTTCTGTCCTTCATAGGAACTTTGTCGCCGTTCATTATTCTTGAGGCTATTTTCATGGCCTTGGACAGATCGTTAATACTGCTTTTATTATTTTTTTCGGATTCCTCCAGATTTTTTTTCATGGCTTCGAGCTGAGAGAGTATCGAGGAGTTTTGTTCATCTTTTTCAAATTTTTCAAAAACGTCGCTGTTCGGAGCATTGCTTGACGCATTCAATACGTTTTTAAAATCGCAGCCTGAGATGTTTTTCCCGCTGCTTACCGAATTTTTATAGGGCGTAAGAGTAATTGGCGTTTGATTTATTTTATTAATGCTCATTTTAAACCCTCCTATAAAATACACCTTATCATATTATATATCGGCAAAAATATAAGAAAGTTTAGCGTTTTTGTAAAAAAGTACAGACTGTCGAAAAAGTACATGCTTATAAATTTCGGAGGAAAAAGAGGCTT
>JAMPBF010000114.1 GCA_023666805.1 Bacillota bacterium | reverse complement strand
CGCCAAAATCGAAGATTTTGGCTGCCGACTGAAAGTCGGCTTTAAAATATAGACGTAGTCTATATTTTAAACGGGAATTAGTATTACAGCTCGATCTCTGCGGAAAACTCGATCTCCTTTTCCCCGCTGATCCTGTATTCCTCCTCAACGTCGCTTCCCCAGCTGTCGATACCTCCGACGCCTCTCATGGCGCCGCAGACCGTCACCACTGTGCGCACCGCCTTCGGCAGCTCCTCGATATGCGCCGCCTGTTCCAGCTGCTGCGGAGTGTAGGGTATGGCGGAAAAGTAAAACGGCTTATCGGTCATATAAAAGCGCAGCTTCTTACCCTCCCTGCAAAGCGCCATTTCCGCCGTGTCGCTGTGGCAGCCGCATTCCTGCGGAACAAGGTAGCGGGTGATATGCGGCGTTTCTCTGTGCAGTCCGAAAACTCCGCCCTTTTTGCGGTCGGGGTAGGTCTCTCCCGAAAGCCCCGTCCATTCCGTAAAATCCAAAGGCGCAGGGGTGGAGAAGCGCAGTCCCAAAAGCGGCAGCGGCGGGAAGCCTTTTCCGCCGAAATAATGAACGTCAATGCGCAGTATTCCCGAGCCGTTCACCGTATAGGTCAGGTCGGTGCGAAGCCCCGAAAGAGCGGGAGATCCGTAGGTGAACCTTATCGAAACGCCGTCGGAGCTTTCGTGCAAAATCTCCGCATTATTGCAGCTTTGATAGACGTCCGCCGCAGACCATACCGAGCTGTTCAGGGCAAACCCGCAGCCCATATCGTTTTCCGTGGGCGCACGCCAGTAGGCGGGACGGGGCGCTCTCCAAAGCCATTCGACGCCGCCGGAAACGATGGACGAGGGTCCGCCCTCCGGATAGGAGAAAATTATCTCGAAGCCGTCGCCCTTTACGCCTAAACCGCCGTCGCCCCGAACGGTTTTAAGCGCTCCAGTTTTTGTTTTTTTGCGGGATCCGACGGCGACGACCGCCGCCATGTTCGCTTTATCGTGTCTTTCCCGCTCCTTTGCTGAGGCGTACCGATAGCGCACCTCCTGCATGGCGGGCTTTTCCGTGCCGTCCGCAAAGACAATGCCGTTGCCGCTGAAGTTGTAATCGCTTTGTCTGTCGCCGAAATCGCCGCCGTAGCCCAAAGCTCTTTCGCCGTCAACCGTGCGCCAAAGCGCCTGATCCATATAATCCCAAATAAAGCCGCCCTGATACTGAGGGAACTCCTCCCCCAAGCGGATATAGCTTTCCATTCCGCCCAGCGAATTGCCCATATCGTGCATATACTCGCAGAGTATGAAGGGCTTTTTCGGATCGGACATCAGGTATTTGCGTATCTCCTCGGGAGGAGCGTACATACGGCTTTCCACATCGGAAATACGGTCAAATTCCCGATTATGGCACACTCCCTCGTAATGCACAAGCCTGCTGTCGTCGGAGCTGCGGAAAAAATCAGCCATGGCTGCAATGTCCTCGCCCGCATAGGATTCGTTGCCGCAGGACCAAAGCAGGATCGCAGGGTGATTTTTGTCCCTCTCGAACATAGACCTTGCTCTGTCCGTAACGCACTCCTTCCATTGGGGGAGGCTTCCGGGCACGTTCCACGACGGTTCAACCCTTCCCAGCTTCTGCCATGAACCGTGGCTTTCCAAATTGGCTTCGTCTATCATATATATGCCGTTTTTGTCGCAAAGCTCGTACCATAAGCTTTGGTTGGGGTAATGACAGGTGCGCACGGCGTTGATGTTGTTTTTCAAAAAGACCTCCATCGCCCTTTGCATATCCTCATCGCTTATGGCTCTGCCCGTTTCGGGATTCCACTCGTGGCGGTTTACCCCGTTGAACATGATGCGCTTTCCGTTGAGCTGCATAATGCCGTCCTTAAGCTCAAAGCGCCTAAAGCCTATATCGTACGGAACTGCCTCGGTCACGCCGCCGTTTTTGGAAACGGTCAGCATAATGCGGTACAAGCAAGGATCATCATGCTCCCACGGGCGTATATTTTTTAAGGTGATTTTTTGGCTGAACAAATATCCGTCCTCATTGCGCAAATCCAAACCGCCCTCAAACAAAACGCTTCCGTCCTTGTCCCAAAGCCTGCAAGCGACCTCTCCCATGCCCTCGAGCCGCAGGCGTATTTGCAAAGAGGCTGTGGAATTGTCCTCGGACAAGGCGGTCTTAAACCAAATGTCCTCGATATGCGCCTCGGGCTTGGCGTATAAAAACACGGGGCGGAAAATGCCGCTGAAGCGGAAAAAGTCCTGATCCTCTATCCAAGCGGCGCTGGAGCGCTTGTAGACCTCTGCGCAAAGGCGGTTGCCCTTTTCTTTTATATAAGGTGTAAGCTCAAAATCCGAGGGGGTGAAGCTGTCCTCGGCATAGCCTATAAAATTGCCGTTCAGCCACAGATAAAACGCCTGTTCCACGCCCTGAAAGCTGACGCATATGCGCTTTCCCGCCAAGCTCTCGTTTAGATCGAACTCCTTTACATAGCTGCCTACGGGGTTATAATCGGGGTCGGTCTGCGGAGGTCTCAGCTCGGCGTGACCGTCCCAAGGATAAAGCGTGTTGATATATTGGATCCTGTCGTAGCCCTGAAGCTCTATGTGGGACGGTACAGCAATGCTGTCAAAGCCCGAGCTGTCATAATCCTCCCGCCAAAAATCCGCAGGGCGGGAATCGGGATTTTTGCTCCAATTAAACCGCCATACGCCGTTTAAGGACTGCCGCAGGGAGGTTATTTTCTCTTCAGCCTCCCTTTCGTTTGCGTAACAGATGTGGTCGGAATGGGCGTCCAGCCTGTTCACCCGAAAAATCTCGGGGTCTTCGAGCCAGCCCAAATCGGGCTTTTGAGTGTTATGTGCGTTCATAAAAACCTCCTGAAAAAACTCCCCCGCTTTTCGGCGGGGGATATGTTTTGAAACCGGTTACAATATTTTCCGCTTGCTTGTAGTATATCACAAGCAGGCTTAAAATGCAATAAGGTCAGGTCACCTTTTCCGATGCCGTTTACGGCGGATAGGACAAGGTTATTTTTTTAAAGGCGGCTATTCCGTCTTTGGGACCGCTTATGCCGA
This sequence comes from Bacillota bacterium, assembly GCA_023666805.1. Classification (GTDB taxonomy): domain Bacteria; phylum Bacillota; class Clostridia; order Oscillospirales; family Ruminococcaceae; genus Ruminiclostridium_E. The sequence goes on along the minus strand of JAMPBF010000114.1, from coordinate 5,481 downwards.
CAGCCGAGGCAGCGGAGCTTATATTGGCATTATTTGCCGCAGCCGTCGCCTTCGTATTCCTCCTTATAGCGCTTTAACGCCTCTTCGAGCTTGCGGTTTTCCTGCTTTTCCGCCAGCGCCGATATTAGCGTGCTTAAAGCGCAGCTGATCACAAAGCATACCGCAAACGTTATCCATGCCGGCGGCACGTCTGTGGGAAACCAGCCGAAGAGAAAGATCGATCCGATAATCACCGCAAACGAGCTTACAAACATAGCGGCGATCCTTGCGGCAAGCGGCATTTTCTTTATCAGAATATCCGTCATAAGCACCGCCCGCAGCCCGACTATTGCGGATATTACCAGTAAGAACCGAAAGCTTGTGGCGACGCTTAAGCCTGCGCTTCCCAAGGAAAATACAGTGGACACCTCCTGTGCGGAAGCGCCGAACAAAATGCAAAAAACATTCAGCAAGACCACGGTTATACCGTATATCATAAATACCTGAGAAAGAGATTTTAATACCGAAAAATTCTTATCCATTTAATTTACCCCCAATCTTTTTTTGAGCCTGTCGGCGTATTGCCTTGAAGCGATGAGCTGTTCGCCGTTTTCGAGAGTTATCCGTATCCTGCGGTCAAGGTCGGCTTTGAGAGAGCGAATGTATTTCAGCCGAACTATGCAGGATTTGCTTATCCGCAAAAAACCGCCGCTGCATAGCTTTTCTTCCATTTCATACAGTCTGAGCCTCGATTCGTAGCAATCCTTCTCCGTGTAAACAAAGGTCCTTCTGTCCACGGCTTCGATATAGGCTATTTTTGAAATATCCAGTATATGAGCCTCGCCGTCCTTGACCGCCGTCAGCCTGTTGTCCGCCATGCGAAGCGCTGCGATCACACCTTCCAGCTCGGCGGTGACGCTGCTGCAATTTATCGCTATTTCCGTATCGGTAAGCTGCGGATCTATGTTAATGGATATTTTCACTTTATCACCTCCCGATAATATAATACTAATTCCTGTTTAAAATATAGACTTCGTCTATATTTTAAAGCCGACTTTCAGTCGGCTGCCAAAATCGAAGATTTTGGCAGAATCAGTATTGAACTTTGTTTTCAGCGGCTATCGCCGCACGCCGCTTTGCGGCGTCTTTAAAAGATAGACTTTGTCTATCTTTTAAAGCGACAACAGTATAATATCATAGCAAATTAAGCTTTGCAAGAGGATAATGCGCAAGCTGCCGTTTTTTATGCGCAAATTGCCCGTATTTTGCATACCTGATTACCGTTCCCTTTTCGTCCCGCCGTCTTGACCGTTCGTTATCTATAGTATATAATATTCAAGGGTCAAGGAGATCAAACAAGCTTCAAAGGCTCGGGAAAGGACGTACAAAATATTATGAAAGCATATTCTCAATACCTTGAAGAACAGCCCGTCACCTATATCTGTCATTACGATTCCCCCATGGGAGGGATCACGCTTGCAAGCGGCGGTAAAGAGCTTACGGGCTTGTGGTTCGACGGGCAGAAGTATTTCGGCAGCACCGTTTCCGAGAGATGCGCCGAAAAGCCGCTGCCCGTATTCGACCTGACCATGCACTGGCTCGACATTTATTTCAGCGGCAAAGCGCCAGATTTTACGCCGCCGCTTAAAACGGAAGCGACGCCCTTCAGAAAAGAGGTATGGGAGATCCTGCTGACGATCCCCTTCGGGCAAACCATGACCTACGGCGAGATCGCCGACAGGATAGCAAGGCGCAGAGGTCTTGCGAAAATGTCCCCGCAGGCCGTGGGAGGCGCAGTGGGACACAATTGCGTTTCGCTTATCATTCCCTGTCACCGCATTTTGGGCGCAAACGGCAGCTTGACGGGTTATGCGGGCGGCATTGACAGGAAGCGGCGGCTGCTTGCAATGGAAAAAGCTGCCGTTGATCCGAAGATATTATTGAAGGCTCATGCTGCCGATTAAAAACTTACAAAGAAATTTATATAAATCTATTGACAAGTTATTAAAATGATGATATAATTATATCAAATCAAGAAAAAGGATTGGCGAAAAGATGAGTAAAAGCGTTTACAGCTTGGTTTTGACCGACCAAGTGGTGGAAGAGATAGACCGTTTGGCATATGCCATGGGAAAAAGCCGCTCCGCACTTATAGACCGACTTTTGGCGGAATATGCCGGCTATATTACCCCCGAAATGCGTATAAACAGCATATTTGACAGCATAACCGCCCTTATGGGACAGCAGGGCGGCAGCTTTGTGGTCCAGCCGGGGGATCAGTCCATGGTGATTCGCTCCTCGCTGAAATACAAGTACAAGCCCTCGATAAACTACAGCTTGCAGCTTCTGCGAACGGACGGGCATACCGAGGGGCAGCTGAAGGTAAGCTTTAGAACCCAATCCGAGGAATTAAAACGGAAAATGGGGGAATTTCTAAGGCTGTGGGCGGCGCTGGAAAATAAATATATTGCGGAATTTTTCCCCGCAGGAATACATTACACCATCACCGAGGGCAGCTTTATTCGCAGCTTTGTTCTCCCGAAGGAATACGGGGAAAAAAGCAACGATGAGATAGGAGAGGTGATTTCAGCCTATATAAGAATGTTCGACGATGTGTTAAAATGCTACTTCACGGGAGAAAATGACAGAGAGGCTGCGGAAAAAGCCGCAGCACAATATATTCAGCATCTGAAAAACGGAATTACGGTAATTTAGCGGAACAGGAGGACAATGCTATGAATACACAGAAATTAACCAAAAAGTCCATGGAAATATTGCAGTCGGCTCAGACCGCTGCGATCCGAAACAACAATCAGCAGGTGGATCAGTGTCATATCCTGCTTGCCCTGCTGGAGCAGCGGGAGGGGCTTATACCCCAGCTTTTGCAAAGCATGGATACGGACGTGGGGCTGCTTACCTCTCAGGCGGAGAAAATCGTGGACGGCGTACCCAAGGTAACGGGCAGCGGCGCCAGAGAAATGAACAGTCTTTATATCACCTCCGAGCTGGACAAGGCTCTGACCGCTGCCGAGACGGAAGCCGAGCGAATGAAGGACGAATACGTCAGCGTGGAGCATTTGTTCTTGGGCTTGCTGGACAAGGCGGCGGGAAAGGTCAAGGAGCTTTTCGCCGAATGCAGGATCACCAAAAACGGCTTTTTATCCGCCCTGCAAAAGGTAAGGGGAAATACCAGAGTTACCACCGACAGTCCCGAGGACACCTATGACGCACTGAAAAAATACGGTCAGGATCTGGTGGAGCTGGCAAGGCAGAACAAGCTCGACCCCGTTATCGGCAGAGATTCCGAGATCAGGAACGTGATCAGGATCTTAAGCCGCAAGACAAAGAACAACCCCTGCCTTATCGGCGAGCCCGGCGTGGGCAAAACGGCAATCGCCGAGGGCTTGGCGCTGCGCATAGTGAGAGGCGACGTACCCGGCAGCCTTAAGGACAGGCAGCTTTTCAGCCTCGACATGGGTGCGCTTGTGGCGGGCGCAAAGTACAGAGGCGAATTTGAAGAGCGCTTAAAGGCGGTTTTGCAGGAGGTAAAAAAGAGCGAGGGCAAAATTATCCTCTTTATCGACGAGCTGCACCTGATAGTGGGAGCGGGAAAAACCGACGGCGCAATGGATGCAGGCAATATTTTAAAGCCCATGCTTGCAAGGGGCGAGCTGCACTGTATCGGTGCCACCACCCTTGACGAGTACAGAAAGTATATCGAAAAGGATCCCGCCCTTGAAAGGCGTTTCCAGCCCGTGCAGGTAGACGAGCCTGCGGTGGAGGACACCATTTCGATCCTGAGAGGACTTAAGGAGCGCTACGAGGTTTATCACGGCGTGAAGATCCAAGATCAAGCCTTGATCGCCGCAGCGGTTCTCTCCAACAGATATATAAGCGACAGATTTTTGCCCGATAAGGCAATAGACCTGGTGGACGAGGCATGCGCCCTGATAAAAACCGAAATGGAGTCCATGCCCGCCGAAATGGACGAGCTGTCCAGAAAAATCATGCAGCATGAGATCGAGGAAGCGGCGCTTAAAAAGGAGACCGACAAGCTGTCGGGCGAGCATTTGGCGGAGATCCAAAGGGAATTGGCGCAAATGCGGGAGCAGTTCAACTCCATGAAGGCAAAGTGGGAGAACGAGAAAACAGGCATCAACAAGGTACAGCTTCTCCGCAAGCAGATAGAGCAGTTAGGCGGCGAGATCGAAGCGGCAAAGCGGGAGTACAATCTAAACAAGGCGGCAGAGCTGCAATACGGCAGATTGCCTCAGCTTCAGGCGGAGCTGGAAAGGGAGGAAAAGCTGGCGGAGGAGCAAAAGACCGATGCGGGCAGCCTCTTAAGGGATAAGGTCACCGAGGAGGAGATCGCCAAGATCGTGGCTCGCTGGACGGGTATCCCCGTGGCAAAGCTTATGGAGGGGGAGCGCTCCAAGCTGCTGGGCATGGAGGATATTCTTCACAAGCGGGTGATCGGTCAGGAGGAAGCGGTGGAAAAGGTCAGCGAAGCTATCCTCCGCTCCAGAGCGGGGATACAGGATCCCAACCGCCCGATAGGCTCGTTTCTGTTCTTAGGTCCTACGGGAGTGGGCAAGACCGAGCTGGCAAAGGCTTTGGCGCAGGCTCTCTTTGACGACGAGCACAATATAGTCCGCATAGACATGACCGAGTATATGGAGAAATACAGCGTAAGCCGCTTGATAGGCGCTCCTCCCGGATACGTGGGCTACGACGAGGGCGGACAGCTCACCGAGGCGGTACGCCGCAAGCCGTATTCGGTGGTGCTTTTCGACGAGGTGGAAAAGGCTCACCCCGACGTGTTCAATATTTTGCTTCAGGTTCTGGACGACGGCAGAATTACCGACAGCCAAGGCAGAACGGTGGACTTTAAGAACACGATCATCATCTTAACCAGCAACTTGGGCTCAAGCTGCATTTTGGAGGGTATAGGCGAAAACGGCGAAATTTCCGAGGACGCCAAGGAACAGGTCAGACAGCTGTTAAAGACCCAATTCCGTCCCGAATTTTTGAACCGTCTTGACGAGATCGTGTTCTACAAGCCCTTGTCAAAGGCGGAGATCGGCAGCATAGTTGATCTGATGATAAAGGATCTTTCCGCACGTCTGGAAAGCAAGCAGATCAAGGTCGAAATAACCGACAGCGCAAAGTCCTATATAATCGACAGCGGCTACGACCCCGTATACGGCGCAAGACCCTTGAAGCGCTTTATACAAAGCAAGGCGGAGACCCTCATTGCAAGAGCCATAATCGGCGACATGCTAAAGGAGGGGGACACTGCGGTGATAGACAGCGGGGAAAACGGGCTTATAATATCGGTAAAACAGTAAAAATTTTTGCGGTTTGCGGGATGCTTGAAGAAAATTTTGGGGACGGCGTATTTGCCGTCCCTTTGGGTTTTCTCAGCTTGTCGAAAAGTCCAATGCGGCGGCAAATTATGAACTTGTACAGCGGGCGGGTCAAGACCCGCCCCTACATTATGCA
>JAMPBF010000113.1 GCA_023666805.1 Bacillota bacterium | reverse complement strand
CGCTCGGCGGTTTACCGCGACAGCTTGGAGGAAATCACCGTTATTTCAAGAAACACCGTAATTGACGGTAACGTGCGCTCCTTTGCCAATATGAGCATTGACGGCGATATAAGAGGAGATGTGGAAACCACCAAGGACGTTGAGCTGAACGGCAGAGTGGTAGGCAATATGACCTGCAACAATGCGATTATGCTGGCTTCTCAGGTGCAGGGCAACCTCCAGCTTAAGGGCAATGTGGAGATAGGCAGAGATACACTGCTTATCGGCGATCTGGTTTCGGGCTACGCTACGATCAACGGTAAGGTCAAGGGTAATGTCGATATTGCGGGCAAGGCTGAGTTTAGAGCCGACGCAGTTATTTTCGGCGATATAAGCGCTTCCACCATTACCGTTGACGACGGTGCGATCATTCAAGGCTATGTAAGCACCACCTTCCTCAGCAAGGACGAAAGCGAGAAAATCTTCCCCGAGTCTGTTGAGATCGAGGTTGTGGAATAATAAAGGAATAATAAAAATAAGGGGGGCTGCCGCATTTTGCGGCAGCCTCTTTTATACTTTTATACCGGTTTCGTTTTAAAATATAGAAGAAGTCTATATTTTAAACAGGAATTAATATAAATTAATGATGTCCGCTGCTGTGGTGAGAATCGGAATGGTGAGTGCTTCCGCTCTGTTCAGAAGAACCGCTTGAATATTCATGACAAATGCCGCTGTGACAGTCTAACGAATAGATCCTGTCAACAAAGGCTCCGTTTACACCCTGCTGGCAAATATGTATACAGTCATTCTCACAGTATACGTCTCCGCTTACAACAGGGCAGAAGGCGCCTGTCTGCGTGCTCATTAAATCCACGGCGCTGCCGTCAAAGCAATAGACGGAAAGGCATCTGCAGGAAGTGCCGCTTATGGGAACGCCTACCGTCAAAATGTTTCCCGTAGAGGTCTCAAACACATCAAAGGTGAAATCGGTATCGCAAACCGCAGCGTGAATGTCTCCGATGTAGAGATTGGACAAGGCCGCAGAAGCCGTTATATTGCCGTTTCCGTCCTTGATACAGATATTGCCTTCATGAAGCTTGAGGTCGTATTGATCCGCATAACCGTGAGTACATCTCTGTGCGTTCACGTCAACGCATAAGGAGTAACCGCCCATTTCCCTTTCAAAATATATCTGCTTTAGGTCGTCGGCAGCGGCGGGAGGGTCTGCGGGCTGATTGGGGTTTTGGCTCGGATTTATTTCATCGGTGACGATCCTCATCATATCGAGGGCAAGCGGAACGGTGAATATCTCGTCAAACCCGCTGCCGCCATAGCTGTATTTGGATACCAAAAGCCTGCCGCTCTCCTCCTTTAAAACAAAGTCGAAATTTCCTCTGTCGGACAATTCGTAACATACCTTGTTTGCAAAGTCGTAAGCCTCTATTCTGCTGTCGATCATTCCCGAGCCGTAGTAAACGGTAGAGCATATCTCCCTCTTACCGTCGCCGTTCAGGTCGCAGAGATAAACGCTTTCAACGGGAAGCCCGTAATAAAGGGTATAGAGCATATCGTTTTCTGCGACAGCCTCCACATATTGAGTGCCGTTGACGCTTACCGAGCGGGCAAATTCCGTATCGGGGAATTCCCTCATTGAAAAGGCGATCCTGTCGGTGGAATAATCGTTTTTGTCAGCGAAAGCGTCGAATATTTTCTCTACGCCCGATCCCGTATTGGAGCTTTCATAGCCCATAGCCGACAAAAGCCCGCTGTAAATATTTTCGTTAAAATATTCGCCGTAGCTGTAGCCCAAATTATTGTCATAGCCCAAAGCGGCAAAGTTAAGATTTGCGGTGCAGTCGGGCGGCAGATAACGCGCATTGCTGTCGTTAGCCGCATAATACACGCAGCTGTCGGGGTTCGAACAAAGGAAATATATCCAGCGGTCGCCCTTTACCATAGGCGTAAGCTGGGAGGTGGAGATCAGTCTGCCCTGATAAACTCCCGTGGATTGCTGGATAACGACAACATCCCCTGCCTTTGCGTCTCCCTTTATAACCTGTTCGATCTCGAATTTGCACTGGGAGAAAATATTTGTGCCCAAAGGAATATCGGGAGGAGAATCGGGGTCAACGTCCTGATGCGGGTCGTCGGTAAATTTTCCCGTTACGACCAAATCGCTTGCCGCCGCCAGTTCCTCGTAGCTGCCGAATAGAGCTGCCGGATCCAAAATATTCTTGGGTCTGTTAAATTCCGTTATTTCGCTGTAATCGCCCGTATAGACGTAAGCAAAATTCGGATTGTACTGCACTAAGGAATTTGCGTCAGCCCCGTAGTGCAATACCATTATCTCATTGTAAATGGCGGTGCTGAACTGTTCCGTCACCACGCCGTTTTCGTTTTCCGCATAAGGGAAAGGACTGTTTTCATGGGAGGGTACAGGGTATCTTCCCTGCCAATTCCCGATGGCATAGTAGAAATCCTCGATAACAGCGCTGTTTTCGGATTTTGCCAAAAAATAGATCCACCTATCCCCCTTGATCATGGGGGTGAGGTAAGAGGATGTGGTAAGTTGGTATTCGTAATCTCCGTAGCACTTTTCATAAATATAAGGTTGGGCTATGACCACCTCGTCGTTGACAGCCACCAGCTCCTCGCCCTTTAAGACTTTAGTCACCTTAAGGGTGTTAAAGGATCTGCGCTCGCCCTTTCCTTTGTCCAGATCGTCAATGCTTGACTGCCTCGTATCGTCGATCAATGTGCCTTCGACTATCATAAGGCTGTCGTCAGCCAATTCCTTGTAGTTTTTGTACAGTAAGGAATCGATAATGGGATATACGATATTGACCGTTGACATATCCTCCGCAAATACATAATCTACACCCTCGGGATACTGTCCCAATTTCTTATACCCCAAATCGGCAGCGTCGGAAGTGCCTGCGGTGGAAGAATCGCTGACAGTACTGTCAGGCAGATCAATACTCCTGCTCATATTCACCGTCAAAACCGCCGCCGCACCCACCGCCGCAGCTCCTATACAAGCAGCCGCAGCGTAAAAGGGCTTAAACCCTCTTTTTTGGGGAGTGACCATTAAAGGCTCCACCGTTTCTTCTTCGGCAAAGGGCTTAGCCCTGCTGACCATGCTTTCATCTATGTCGGATAACGCTTCAAAAAATTCCTCCGGCTTCATTAAATCATTCCTTTCTCTGTAAGATACTGCCCGAGCTTTTTTCCCGTGCGGTTCAGGATAACCGAAACGTTGTTTTCGGAGATCCCCTGCGCCGACGCAATCTCCTTTACGCTGTCGCAGTACCAGTAGCGGCAGATAAAAATGTTCCGCTTTTTTTGCGGCAGCTTTTTCAGAAAATCGTTTATGGCGGCGGTCAGCTCCTTTTTCTCCGCCTCGTTTTCCACGGAAACCTTGTCGGGAGTAAATTCGGAGATCTCCTCAAGCACCGCCGTTCCCTCGCCGCCGCCCCGTTTTTCCGCATGGAGCTGTCTTAAACGGTTGATGGCGATATTGCGGGTCAATTTTCCCAAGAAGGCGGAAAGCTTTTGAGGACTGTTTGGCGGGATAAGCTCCCACGCCTTTAGAAATGCGTCGTTGACACACTCCTCCGAATCCTCCTGCGAGCCCAAAATATTCATGGCGATCCTGCCGCAGTATGCTCCGTATTTGTCCGAAGCGGCAGCGATGGCTTTCTCGCTGCGGTCAAAAAACAGCTCGACTATTTCCTTGCCGTCCATTGCTTATCACTCCCGTGTTTTTTGTGCTGAAAATCCAAGTACTTTGCTTTTCACTTATATACACAAAATTTTTTCAAAAATCTTACAGAAAAAAATCAAAAACTTGCAAAAACAAAAAGCACCCGAAAAGAGTGCTTTTAACGATAACCTTAAATCTTGGAATATCCGTAAGCGTTGATCAATGCGTCCACCTTAAGCTTTTCCTTACACATCGGGCACTCGGCGGGGGAATGGCTCTCGTAGCCGGGAATGTCCTCGGTGGAGAACAGGGAGCTTACCTTCAGCCCGTCAACCTCCTTGATAGCGCTGAACAGAGCCGCAACGCCCACAAGATTGCCGCTGTAGTACTTGATGCACTCCATAAATCTGTTGATCGTCCAACCGGTGGAGGCGCTGGATATAAGCAGCAGCACCCGCTTGTTCCAGATCATTGGCTGAGTGTCGTCCCGGAAGATCATCTGATTGTTGCTGTCCAGCTCGGGGGTGATAACGCACATGTCGTTGCCGTAATTTATCGAGTGGGTGGAACCGTTGCTCAGGTTTTCCGCCAAAAATGCGCCGATCATCTGTGTGCCCTCAAGGCACACTATTGTGTCTATGGGAGTGCCGGAGTAGATCGTATCCAGCTCCATAGCCGCCTCTCTCGCATTTTTCATTTTTCTTTTCATCTTATTAAGGTCTACGTAATAGTTAACGTGGGAGTGGTTGGTTGCAAAATGGCCGGGGATAATTCCGAGCTTAACGTGCTTGTGCTTGTTGGATACGATTTCTCTCGTTCTGTTTTCCATAAAATACCCCTTTCGTCGGTGAGAAATTTCAATACTAACATTGTATCATAATACACTAAAAAAATCAATAAAAATATTCAATTTTGTCGCATATAAACAAAATAGCCCTTGATATTTTTCTCACAAAAAACGCTTGATTTGCCACTAAACGCATTTTTTTGTTTATAATTAACAAAAAAACGCTTTGTTATTTTATGCTGAATATGAAAAAAATACAAAATTTTACTGGATTTTTTTTGCTGTTTGTAGTATAATCAATATAACGTATTTATTATTGGCAAAAAAACAAATCAAAGTTCAAATTTATTGTGCAATTTTGCCTTAATTTAAATAAATATGAATCCACAAGGAAAGAAAGGTCGTAAGTATGAAAGCCTATCAATGCAAAAACATTCGCAATATTGCTTTAGCAGGTCATGGCGGAAGCGGAAAAACCTCCCTTGCCGAAGCGCTGATGTATGTCAGCGGTGGACTGGACAGAATGGGAAAGGTTGCAGACGGAACAACGGTATGCGACTTCGATCCCGATGAAATCAAGCGCAAGATCTCTCTCAACACGTCAATGGCAAACGCCGAATGGAAGGACGTTAAAATTAATATTATAGACACTCCGGGTCAGTTTGACTTTGCAGGTGAAATGATCGAAGGCATAAGAGCCGCAGAAAACGTAATTATCACCCTGCCCGCCAAGGACGGCGTTCAGGTAGGCACAATAAAGGCTTTTAACGAAGCCAAGGCAAGAAAAAAAGCGACTATGTTCGTGGTTACCCGTATGGAGGAGGAAAACTCCAACTTTTACCACTGCTTAGAGGATATGAAGACAAACTTCGGTCCCACTATCTGCCCCATAGTCGTACCCTTTGACAAATACGGCACTGTAGAGAGCTACATAAACCTTCTGGAAATGAAGGCTTATGCCTACAGCGAGGGCGGCAAGCGCAAGGAAGTCGAAATGCCCGCCTCCGAAAACCGCTTAAAGGGACTTAGAGCGGCAATGGCGGAGGCAATAGCCGAAACCGACGAAGATCTGATGATGAGATACTTTGAAAACGAGGGCGAGGACTTCACCTTTGCCGAGATCGTAAAGGGCATTCACGACGGCATAGACCAGGGCGTTATCACCCCCGTGGTTTGCTGCTCGGGAGATACCTTGGCTTCCGTGGATATGCTGCTTGACACTATCGTTTATATGCTCCCCAGCGCCGACGAGCGCCCCGGCGAGCCCACAAAAACCGAGTACGTCAAGTATGACGAGACAAAGCCCCTGTCCGCCTTCGTGTTTAAAACCGTGGCAGATCCCTTCGTGGGAAAAATGAGCTTCGTAAAGGTGGTGGAGGGTAAGCTTACCGCCGCCTCCAACATAGTGAACGCACGGACAGGCGAGGCTGAAAAGCCCGGCAAGCTTATATCCCTTAAGGGAAAAAAGCAGGAGGATCAGTCCGAGGCATGTGCAGGCGATATTGTGGTGGTTACCAAGCTTAACGCCAACACCAACGACACCCTCTGCGACCCCGCCAACGTTAAGAGCTATGCGGAAATGATATTCCCACAGTCCTGTTTCTTTAAGGGCATCGCCGCTGTCAACAAGGGCGACGAAGGCAAGCTGGGAACTGCTCTGAGACGTTTGATGGAAGAGGATCTGACCCTTTCCTATTCCCACAACCACGAAACTCACCAGCGCATTATCGGCGGCATGGGTGAGCAGCATATCGAGGTTTCCGTACAAAAGCTCAAGAATAAATTCGGAGTGGACGTGGAGCTGTCCAAGCCCATTATCGCATACCGGGAAACCATACGCAAAAAGGTCAGCGTAGAGGGCAAGCATAAGAAGCAGTCGGGCGGTCACGGTCAATACGGTCACGTAAAAATGGAGTTTGAGCCCGGCGATACCGACGAGCTTGTATTTGCGGAAAGAGTGGTAGGCGGCAGCGTTCCCAAAAACTACTTCCCCGCAGTGGAAAAGGGACTTCAGGAAAGCATTGCCCACGGCGTGCTGGCAGGCTATCCCGTAGTACGCTTAAAGGCTACCTTGTTCGACGGCTCCTATCACCCTGTTGACAGCTCCGAGCAGGCGTTTAAAATGGCGGCTCACCTTGCGTATAAGGCAGGACTTCAGCAGGCTTCTCCCTGCTTGCTTGAGCCTATTATGTTCTTATCCATAATGGTGCCCGACGACAACACGGGCGACGTTATGGGCGTTGTAAACAAGCGCAGAGGCTCTGTAATGGGAATGAACCCCATGGGCTCGGGAATCACCGAAGTAGAGGCGGAGCTTCCCATGGCTGAAACAGGCGATTTCGCCACCGTTATCCGTCAGATGACAAGAGGCATGGGCGGATTTACCATGCAGTTCTCCAGATACGAACAGCTCCCCTCCAATTTAGAGGCGGACGTAATAGCAAATGCGCCCAAGTATGACGCTTATGAGGGATAAACGTTAAACGAATAAACAATAAACAGAGGAAGGCTGCGGTTGTTTTGCCGCAGCCTTTATATTTATTCGATCCTCATTTCAATATTCTCTTGGGATCGCTTGCCTTGACATACACCGTTCCTGTGTGAGTGGCCGCTCCGCTGTTTCCCGCCAGTCCTATGACCTGATCGGCGGAAACCTCGTCCCCTACGCTTACCTTTACCTCGCTCAAATGGTTATACGTAATAACCTCATGAACGTCCCAATTCATTACCGTGACCGAGAAGCCTCTTCCGTCCAAAAATCCCGCTTCGATAACCTCGCCGCCCTCGAGAGCGTAAATTTCTTCCCCGTAGCCGCATTGAACATAAACGTCTGCGTATCCCTTTTGCCATGATACTATTTTTACTCCGTTTTCGTCTGCGTCCTTTATTCCCGTTGTGTAATAATCATTGTTGTTAAGGGCGCTTAAAATTTTCTCGGTGTCCATGGGTGTAATGCCGGCGGATATAAGATCGTCGTCTGCCTTCTGATTCGACTCCTTTTCCACCATAGCGGGATATGTGCTGCCGTCGGCGTCCTTGATCCAGCCTATTTGTTCGTATTCTCCGATGCTTTCCGCCTGTGTTAAAGTGTCGCCGCCTGTCAATGCTTCATCGGGGGTCGTGCTTTCGGCTGCACTGATTTCGCTTGGCGCTGCACCTTCGGTAACGCCGCTTTCATCGGGGCTTGCTTCATTCGGCTCCGTATTAAAGCCTTGTAGCTCGGTGCTTGCTTCGCCGCTCGTTTCTTCGGCGGGCTGAGCGTTCGGCACCTGATAGTTTTCGGGGTTCAGATCGACATTTCTGCCTATGCTGCCCGCCGCAATCACTGCGGCGAAGATCCCGCAGCAGATACAGCAGCAGGGAATTGCCTTTCTGATAAAGCCCGCCCTTTTCGCCCTTTTAAACTTTTCTTTTCGTACAGCCTCATAAACGCTGTCCGCCATTTCCTTATAATCCTTCATAAACAAAGCCCTCCTTTTCGAGCTGAGATTTCAATGCCGCTCTTGCGCGGCTGACCAAGACGTCGATATTGTTGACGGTTTTCTTCATAATTTTAGCCGCCTCCCTATGGCTGAAGCCCTCGAAGTATACCAGCAAAAGTATCTGACGGTATTCGGGCTTCAGCGTTTCCATGGCTTTTCTCACTGCCGACTTTTCCTCTTCTTTTATATAAGCGGTCTCAGGATCCTTTTCCTCGGAGGAAATGACCGCATATTCCTCTTCGGAAAGAGAAAGCTCGCCCCGCCTTTTGCTTTTGCGCAGATAGTCTATGGCGCAGTTTCTGCCGATAGTGTAAAGCCAGGTTTTAAAGGAAGCGCTGCCCTTGCTTTTGGGACGCCGTATAAAAAGCCGCACAAAGGTTTCCTCCGTCAGCTCCTCGGCAATGTGGATATTGCCGACAACGCTGTTTATGTAGAGAATCAGTCCGTCCTTGTAATCCCTCACTATCTCCGTCAGACCTTCCCTGTCGCCTTGCAGAAACCGCAGGTAGTTCTCTTCGCCCTTGTCCATATTTGCTCCTTTGAATTGATCGAAAAATTTTTCTTTCATCTATTACACGTTTTTTTGATAAAAAGCTTACACTGTTTTTTATACTGTTTTCGCTTTAAAAGATAGACAAAGTCTATCTTTTAAAGTCGCCGCAAAGCGGCGAGCG
>JAMPBF010000112.1 GCA_023666805.1 Bacillota bacterium | reverse complement strand
AGGGCTTCGCCTCCAGGTCGATACAGGAGCCCTCCACCCACAACAACGTAAGGGGCAGCCGAGACAGCTTTGTGGAAGTAATACGCACCAATATTTCCCTTATCCGCCGCCGCATGAAAAATCCCGATCTGGTGTTTAAGATGACCCAAGTGGGCGAGATGTCAAAAACCGACGTATGCCTATGCTACATCAAGGGGGTCGCCGACAAAAAGCTGGTAAGGGAGGTGGAAAAACGGCTTGAAAACATTCCCTTAAATACGATCTTGGAGTGCGGATATCTCCAGCCCTTTTTGGAAAATCCCGACGATCAGCTTTTTTCCGAGGTAGGCGTTACGGAGCGTCCCGACGCCTTCACCTCAAAGCTTCACGAGGGCAAGGTGGGGGTGCTTGTGGACGGTGCGCCCTTTGCGCTTTATCTGCCCAAGCTCTTTATGGAGAATTTCAACGTTATCGACGACTATACGGGTCGTCCCGCTTATACGGCGGTAATGCGGCTGATACGGTATATGGCGGCGATCTTCGCTACGGTCGCCTCCGGCTTTTACGTTGCACTTGCCAACTTTAACCCCGAGCTGTTTCCCGAAACGCTGCTGTTAAATCTTGCCTCCAGTATTCAGGACACGCCTTATCCGCTGCTTCCCGAATGTCTTATTATCCACGTTTTCTACGAGATAATGAGGGAGGCAGGGCTGAGAATACCCACTAATATAGGGCACGCCGTATCCATTGTGGGCGGCTTGGTCATCGGCGACATTGTGGTGTCGGCGGGCTTGGTGGGCGCTCCCATGGTGCTTATTATGGCGGTGTCGGGCATCACGAGCTTTGTCGTGCCCGATCTTTACGACAGCATTGCGGTGCTGAGGTTCGCCTATATTTTGGCAGGCGGACTGTGGGGGCTTTTCGGCATTACGATCCTGTCCGCCTTGGTGATAATAAGGCTTTGCTCTCAGGAAAGCTACGGCGTGCCCCACACCGCTCCCGTCTCCCCCTTCTCTCTTAAGGCTATGCGAGATCTTTTGGTCAGAAGAAGCTGGACAAAAATGGCTGAAAAGGATTATCGGGTGCAGGATCTAAAGGGCGTTAAGATAGGCGAAGAAAACTGAAGCCGTAAATTTCGGCTCAGTGCGGCAAAATTAAAAAACAACAAAAAGGATTTCTTTTATGACAAGTATAAAAAAGATCAGTTCTTATCAATTGGCTGTTCTGCTGATTGCCTCAAGACTTTTTTCGGAAGCGGTGAATTTTCCGCTAAAAAACACCGAATACTCTATGCAAAGATTCGGCGTGATATTTATCGCCTATATTATTCTTTTTATCCAGTATATCCCCCTTATTATCCTGTCAAAAAAGTACAGCGGGGAAGGTCCCGTGGGACTGCTGTCGGACAGAAGCAAGGTGCTGGCTTGGATCGGAGGGGTCATAATCGCCGTGTCGGTATTGATCTCCGCCCTGTCCGCACTTTGCAGACTGAGGTTTTACGCCTCCAGTACGATTTTCGGACAGGCTCCGCCGCTGCTTTTGATAATACTGCCCCTTTTAGCCTGCGGCCTTGCGCTTTACAAGGGTATCCAGGGCACTGCCAGAAGCGGCGTTATTTTTACGGGAGTGTTTATTTTCTTTTTGGCGCTTATCGGTATCAGTCTTGTAGAAAAGCTGGATTTCAAATGGCTTTACCCCGCCTTTATAGAGGACGGCGAAAGCTTTGTGAGCCAAGTGCTGGAGCAGATAGGCTCTAACTCGGAGATCCTCTATTTTGCGGCGCTTATGGAGCATGTGGAAAAAAAGCCCCAAAGCACGGTTTTTATATATGTACCTGTCGTTACCGTGCTTTTGGAGCTGATGTTTATGCTGGAAATGCTGGTGCTGGGGCCGTTTTTGGAAAGCGTCAGCTTCCCGTTCTTCACCGTTTCCGCCCTGTCGAACATAGTGCTGTTTCAGCGGCTGGACGGCATTGACGTGGCTGTGTGGACCTTAATGTGCATTGTGAAGATAAGCCTTGCTCTGCTGTCCATCAGAACGGTATTCGCCCGCCTTATATCGGAAAAGGCGGGGCAGATCGCAGGCTTTGCGGGACTTGTTATTGTGGGAGCACTGGCGGGCTTCTTCGGCGGCAGCCCAAGCTTCACCGACATGATCACCAAAATACTGACCTGCGGACTGCCTATGATCTTAGGCGGGATAATCGTCCCGACAGCGGCTATTATTGCTGCCGCAAAAAAACCGAAAAAGAAGGAGGAGGCTGTCATTGAAAATCGGTAAGTCCTTGATAAAAGCCGCTGCCGCAGTCGTTTCGGCTGCACTGCTGAGCGGTTGCGTTCCCCACACCGAGCTTAACGAGAAAGCCATAATCATGGCTGTCGGCATAGATTTTGAGGAGGAGCTGTACTCCGTCACCTTTCAGTACTACAGTCCCACGGGAATGGGCGGAAGAACTCTGGTGGACAACTCGCAGCCCAACGTCCTGACCTCCTCGGGCAAGGGCGAAAGCGTTTACGGAGCATTGGAGGACGCAGCCTTTAAGTGCGGCAGAGAGCTGATGTTAGGCGTCACTCAGATAATCATAATCGGCGAGGACGCCGCAAAGCACTCGGTAAGCAAGGTCATGGAATTTACCAAAAGCTACTTTCAAAGCCACCCCGACATGCTGATCACCGTTTCCGAGGGAAAGGCGGAGGATTATCTGAAGGTAAAATTCAACGAGGGCACCGTTTCCACCGAAAAAATCAAATTTATGCTGAACAATGCCGAGAAAAACGGTATCGTAAGCCTGCCCAACGCTTTGGATCTGTTTAAGGCGCTTCAAACCAAGCAGAAAAGCAGCTGTCTTCCCCGCATGAGGCTTATCGACGACGGAAAGAGCGACGCCTCGGAGGACGGAAAAACTGTGCAGATTGCAGGGGGCGTTCTGATAAAAAACGGCATGGCGATAAAGGAAACGGATATAGAGGTGATGACCGGTCTTGAAATGCTGTGCTGCCACTCCGAGTCGGGCACCGTCACGGTGGATTGGGAGGGTGAAGCCATTTCGGTAAATCTTCTGAACATTACCACGGAGATAGAGCCGGATTTTAGGGAGGGCAGGCTGATATTCAACGCCAAAACCACCGCCAAGGGCAGATACCTTATAGTCCCCACCCAATTTTACAATCAGCTGGATCACAGCGCTATCGAAAAGGACTGCGGAGAGCAGCTGATAGAAAGAATGAAGAGAGCTGCGGAGGAAACTATCTTCTCCGAGGGCGCCGACCCGCTTATGTTAGAGAAAATAATACGCCATAAAAGCTATAAGCTGTGGAAGGACGTGGAGGAAAATTACGAGGAGCTGTTAAAAAACAGCGTGTTTAATTTCACTGCGGAGATCGAGATCGATAAGCTGATCTTGACCAAATAATATTGATCCTGTAATACGGATCGGCTGGCGTAAAACCGACCGACGGGAGGTTTTTCGACAAGCCGAGGGACAAGAACCGCAGGTTCTTGTCCCTCTCATAATATCGAAAAACCAAATGTGGCGGCAAAATATTAACTTGTGCAGCGGGCGGGGCAAGCCCCGCCCCTACATTATGCACGAAAAAATGCATTGCGTAGGGGGCTTGACCCTCCCGACGTACACAATAATAATTTTTGCCGTATTCCTCTGTCCGCTTAAGACAGGGTTCCGCTGAAAGCGGGAACGGTAGCGCTTTGCGATTGATATTTTCCTGCAACGCCCACTGCCTCGCCGTCTACGGTATAGGCGTCTTGGAAGCCGTCTACCGAAGCGACCGTACCGCTGCTTACCTCAAAATCAATGGAGTAAACCACGCCCTCGACTGCGCCGCCGCTAACCTCTGCGGTAAATGCGCAATGCTTGGGGAGGGTGGCGTTAAGGGATTCCTTGATTATTGCTCCGAGACCTGTTACCTCCGCTGCGGGAGCGCCCTCAAAGCCTATCTGCAAATCGCCTCCGTTTTTTACGCCTCTGATTTTTGTGCAGGCGCAGGGACTGCCCTTAGACGAGTAGGTTGACATACAGGTGTTTAAATCGTTGCTTATGGTTTTTGCACCGTCCTGTAAGGTAGTGTAGGCCGCCTGTGTGGAGTACTGACCGATAAGAGGAACGATGACCGCGGTTAACACTGCAACGATAGCGATCACCACTATCAGCTCCACCAAGGTAAAGCCCTTTTTTCTTTTAAGTCTTTGAATCATGCCAAGCATTTTCATTTCCTCCCAACCCTTTTTCTGTCGTTGCCGTATTATCAATATAACCGCACCCCGAAACCGAGGCACGGTTATATCTTAAACTATTCGGTTTTAAGTACTGATCCGACCTAAATATTAGGTAGCAGAAGCAGCGGAAGCGGGAATGCACGCACCTGCAACGCCTACAGCGCCGGAAGTGGTTGCATAAGCACCGGTAAAGCCGTCAACTGCGGAAGCGCCAACTGCGGAAGCAGTGCCGGAACCTGTGATTGCGCCGCTTACATTGATACCGCTGTTGTTGGAGTAGATAACGCCTACAACTGCGCCGCCCTTAGTCTCAGCAGAGAAGGTAGCTCCGTCGGGAAGAGTGTTCTCGAGGGATTCCTGAGCCTTAGCAGCGATCTTATCATCGATAGCGGAAGCGCCGCCGCCAACAACAACTGTCAATGTGCCGCCGGTCTTGATGCCCTGAATATGAGTGCAGTTAGCGGGTGTACCTTCCATAGATACAGCGGACATAACGGTGTTCAAGTCGTTGGAAATGGTCTGAGCAGCATCCTGCAATGTGGTGTAAGCAGCCTGAGTGGAGTATCTACCGATCAAGGGTACGATAACTGCGGTCAAAACTGCGATGATTGCGATAACTACAATCAACTCAACCAGTGTGAAGCCCTTTTTATTCTTGAGCTTACGGATCTTGTTCAACATTTTAATTTCCTCCTAAATTAAAAATATATTATTGTTTCTAAAACGGTCTCTTGCCGTTAATAGACTTAAAACGGTACAGGGGAAATTTTATGTAATATTATGATAACGTTTACATTATATTATTTTCCCTTGCGATCGCTGTAACTGTAGTATAGCATAATTAACTTAATATGTCAACAGCTTTTAAAAAATTTATACTTTTTGCACAATTTACCAATTATACAATTGTCAACTGAGAAAAGAGAGTTAAGTGTAACTTAATTTAAGTAAAAAATAAACATCTAAAGTTTTATTGAGGCTCGGACAGCTCCTCGTCAAGCCTTTCCACCCAGCATGCCCCCTGCTCCTTATCCACCACCGTCACCCTTTCTCCCTGTTCAATATCGGTTTCATTGACCGAAAAGGCGGGGAAATCGTAATCCTCACCCTTATATTTAAAGGTGATAATTCCGTAGTCCGTGCCGATTATTTTTTCCTTGCAGACCGCACTGTCGCCTACGTTGGGGCGGTCGTCGGGGAGAGCCTTGCCTGTGAGCCTTTTGTGCAAATTCAAAAAAATATGTCTCCCGAGAAAAAGCCCAAGCCCCGAAAAGACAAGTCCGCAAAAAATTATCAGCGGGACAGGCATATCCAGCGCAGCCAAAATAAGCCCGAATAAGGAAAAAATAAGGATAAAAATCAGCGTGCCCAGCACGTCATGAGGAAAAAAATCCTCGACGGGTATGGTTTTTCCCTTGAAATTAAGCCATGTTTTTTTCAAGCCGAAATTTTTTATACCGTATACGGATCTCAGTATCAGTGCCGCCGCAACGGACAGAGACGACACAACAAGAAAAACAAGGCAGATTACCGATATGGCGCTCATTGCTCCTGTTCCTCTTCCAAGGACTTAAGCTGAAGCCTCAGATCCCCTATTCGGCGGTGGTTAAGGGATTCCACGGTGATCTTAAAGCGATCCGTTTCCACTTTTTCTCCCACCTCGGGTATCCTGCCGAACAGCTCCAAAACCCAACCGCCCACGGTGTTGAAATCGCCGTCTATTTCGCAGTCGATCTCCGCAGCTTCAAAATAGCGGTTAAAGTCGGTTTTTGTCACCTCTCCGCTTACCCGATAGGTTTTTTCCGAGATCAGCTTTACGGGAGTGCTCACCTCGTCGTGCTCGTCCCAAATTTCGCCCACAAGCTCCTCCAAAACGTCCTCTAAGGTCAAAATCCCCGCTGTTCCGCCGTACTGATCCACCACCACCGCTATATGCTCCTTTTCCCGCTGCATTTTTTTCAGCACCTCGGAAATGCGCATAAGGCTCGGCACGTATATAATGGGCAGCAGTATGTCGTTGAGATTAAAGTCCTTTCCCTCCATTGCCTTTTGGGTAAAATCCCGATAGCTTATAACTCCCACGATGTGATCAAGGGATTTTTCGTAGACGGGAAGCCTGGTGTACTGCTCCGCCTTAAAAAGCTCCAAAACCTTTTGGGGGCTGTCGTACAATTCTATGCCCACCACCTTGACCCTCGGCTGCATGATTTCCTCGGCGGTGGTCTCGTCAAATTCGAGAGCGTTGCGCACCAAGGCGCTTTCCTGTTCCTCCAAAACGCCCTGATCCTCGATCTCGTCGATTATGTGCATAAGCTCCTGCTCGGTGACGGACACCTCCTCCTTCTTATTGAAAAGCTTGGAGGCTCCCTTTTGGATAAGCAGGAAAACAGCGGAAACAGGGGTCAGGATCAGCATCAAAAACCACATGACCCTGCCGATGCCGATACACAAGGCTTCCGCATTTCCCTTTGCTATGGTCTTGGGGGTGATCTCGCCGAAGATCAGCACGATGACCGTAGTGGCGGCGGTGGCGATAACGGGTCCCTTATCCGCAAACAGCTGTACGCAAAGGATCGTAGCTAAAGAAGAGGTGGCGATATTCACTATATTGTTGCCCACCAAAATAGTGGTGAGGCATTTGTCATACCGATCCATTACCTTAAGGGCGACCTCGGCGCCCTTTGAGCCTTCCTCAGCCAAATTCTTCAGCCGTATTCGGTTGGCGCTTGTAAAAGCGGTTTCCGAAGCGGAAAAAAAGGCGGACAGCAGTATTAAGATCACCAAAATTATGACGGTATCCATAATATGTTGTAAATCCTTTCATTGTAAAGGGGTTGAAAATTTTCAGCCGCTGTATTATAATAGTAGTATTACAGAAAACAGAAAACGGTAAAAGAGGTCGTAAAATGAGTATTGACATAAAAGACATATTAAAACGGGCAGCTCACCCCAAGGAGTGGAAAGCCCTTTATCGGGACTACAAGGAGCCGGTCAACTATGTTATTTTCGGGGTATTGACAACGGTGGTCTCCTTCGGCACATACTACCTTTTCCGCTTTATATTCCCCGATGAGAACAGCGTGCCGAGCCTGCTGAAGTGGGTGTTTAACCTTACCGCCGTATTCGGGACGGAGAGCAGCACCGCCTTGCCCGTTATACTTTCTTGGATCTGCGCCGTGACCTTCGCCTACATTACCAACAGGATATGGGTTTTTGAAAGCAAGGCGAAGGGCTTGGCGGTTTTTGCCGAGTGCGGCAAGTTTTTCGGAGCAAGAGTGCTGACCCTGCTTGTCGATATGCTGATAATGTTTTTGATGGTGGATCTGACGGGGATCAGCGGGGCGCTGTGGGAGCTGTTCGCCAAGATCGTTGACAGCGTAGTGGTGCTGATACTCAACTATCTGCTCAGCAAGCTTTTGGTGTTTAGAAAAAAGGCATAGATCAAGTAGTAAGGAAATGCAGCCCCAAGGAGTTTTCCCCCAATCGGCAGACAAACTTCGTGGATATATCCGTAATGACTATCTTCTTGAAATCGACGTATTTTGCCACCTCGTTTTTATACTTCTCTATATTTTTGTTGTATATTCCCGGGCAGCTTATTATAAGCACCGAATCGTCGATATTCTTTTTATTTTTCAGGATCTTCTTGATGTACATTTTATAATAGTCCTTGCCGTTCCTGAACACCGCTCCGGAAATTATGCCGCCGTTTCTCACCGTGACGGTGGGGGACAGCTCAAGAAGCTCGAGAACGGTGGAAAGCTCTTGGGGGATCCTTCCCAAATAGCTCAGCCAACCCGAATCGGCGCTGACATAGGTGCTGTTGATATGCTTGTCCAGCTCGTCGATGCTTCTTATGATAAATTCGGGAGAAAAGCCCTCTTCTGCGAGATTTACGGCTTGAACGACCTGAAACAGCATGCCTCCGCCCACCTGCTTCGAGTCCGCCACGAATACGTTTTTCATAACAGAGGCAGCCTCGCAGGCGTTTCGGTAGGAATCTCTTATATTTGAGCCGCAGCAAAGGTGACATACCGTGTCAGCCCGCTTCAGACCCTTTTCAAAAAAGCTGCGGTATTGCTTCGGTGTGGGGCTGATAAGCTGCGGAGCGGCTTTTTTTCTTTTGATGTATTCCAAAATATTTTCGGAGGAGATCTCATAGCTTTCTCTGAACAAGCCCGAGTCGGTCTTGATCTCCGATTGGATCACGGGAACGTTGTCCGAAAAAAGCTCGGGAGGAAAGTAACAGTTGGCGTCGGCGGTGATCAAGGTTTTTTTCATTCCGATATTTCCTCCTTACTGTCCATCAGGCGCTGATATTGCAGGATCGCTTTTTCGTAATCGCTTCCGTTAACGCTGTCGTGCACCGAGCGCAGGATCAAACGCTGTGAAAAACGCATATAAAGGCTTAAAAGCTCGTCCACGGTTTGGATC
>JAMPBF010000111.1 GCA_023666805.1 Bacillota bacterium | reverse complement strand
TGCGGCGTCTTTAAAAGATAGACTTTGTCTATCTTTTAAAGCGAAAACAGTATAACAAAGAGCAGCATCAAGGAGTAAAAGAATGAATGCGATTGAAATCAAAGATCTCACGAAGTCGTATAAGGATTTTAAGCTTGACGGTCTTACCTTTGCCTTGCCCGAGGGCTGTATTTTGGGGCTTATCGGGGAAAACGGCGCAGGCAAAAGCACAACCGTAAGACTTATCCTAAATATGATAAGAAAAGACGGCGGCAGCGTCAAAATTTTAGGCAGAGAAAACACCGAAAATATTTCCGATATAAAGGAGGATATAGGCGTTGTAACGGACGAGGCGGGAATACCCGAATGTCTTAATGCCAAGGAGGTGGGCAGGATAATGAAAAACACCTTTAAGAATTGGGACGGAGCATATTACGATCGGCTGCTGGAAAAGCTTGAGCTGCCCCGAAGCAAGAAATTTAAGGATCTGTCCCGAGGCATGAAAATGAAGCTGGCGATTGCAGCGGCAATGGCTCACGATCCCAAGCTGCTTATTCTCGATGAAGCCACAAGCGGGCTGGATCCCGTTGCAAGGGATACGGTGGCGGAAATGCTGTACGATTTCACGAGAGAGGAAAATCACTCCGTTCTTATTTCTTCCCATATCGTCAGCGACCTTGAAAGGCTCTGCGATTACGTCGCCTTTCTCTGCAAGGGAAAGCTTATTTTGTTTGAGGAAAAGGACAGACTCGCAGAGGAATACGGCATAGTGCGCTGCACCGAGGCGCAGCTTTCGGGATTCAGCTCCGACGCCGTGATACACAGCAAAATAACGCCCTACGGAGCAGAGGCGCTGGTCAAGCGCAATAAGATACCGAGCTCCGTACAGGTGGGATCCGTTTCCATCGAGGAGCTTTTTGTGCAAATGGCAAAGGAGGCGGTATAATGAAAGGCTTGCTGCTAAAGGATCTTTACGTTGCGGTAAAGAACCTGAAAATATATTTTGTGCTGGCTTTGGTTTTTATCGGAGCGGCGGTTGCGGACAAGGAAAATATCTATTTTCTGTATTTTCCGCCGGCATTGGGCGGCATGATACCCGTTACTCTGTTGGCGTACGACGAAAAAAGCAGGTGGACAAGATACAGCCTTGCCTTGCCCTACAGCACGAATCAAATCGTTTCGGGCAAGTACATTGTGGGAATTGCTGCCTCGTCGGCTGCGTCGGCGGTGTCGGCGGCGATCATGCTGATCATCGGATATACTGCTGCACAGGCTGCCGTTTTCTTTGTAACGGGGGTTTCGGTCTCCTGCGTTATTCCCGCCTTATGCCTGCCGTTTTCCTTCAAGCTGGGAGTGGAGAAGGGCAGATTGGTATACTATGCGGTTTTGGTTCTGATAGCTTTTTTGGGCGGCGGCATAGTTGAAAACCTCGGTTTCTCACCGATAACAAGCCTCGCAGACATAACGACTGTGTCAGCCGCCGCTGCGGCTTTGCTTTACGGCTTGTCATGGCTGGCGTCGGTCAGGGTTGTAAAAAACAATAACGATTAGAAAAATGTTTCGCAAAAAACGGATTTACCGAAACAAAATCCCGACAAAGCCGCATTTGCCGCTGCTTTGTCGGGATTTTTCGGTATTATTTTATCCTGATTTCGGTATTAATTGCTTCCCGCTACCGCCACATTTTCGATCCTAACCGCCAAAGGACCCTCATAGCTGCTGTCGGAATAGGTCTCTGTGGAGAAAACAAGGTTCTTGTGCGCCTTGGTGATGATACCGTTGATAGAGCCGCCGGTCACCTTGGTGATCTTTTCGCCGTCGCAGAGATACGCCAAGCGGATCTCGCCGCCGAAATGCCCGGTGAAAGAGTCCATCTGGAAATCGGAGAACTTCACCGCCTGCAAATAAGGCTTTTCCTTCATCTCCGCCAGACTTTTTGTACCCGCTTCGAGCCTTATTTTCTCAAAGAATCCCGAAGGCTTTATTCCCAAGTACTGCGAGAAGCGGTTGCCGCCGTGTATCGCTTTTAATTCGCCGTTTTCCGCAAGAGGAAGGTCCTTCATTTCCACGCCCTCCTCGCTGTAGGGCTGAGTGGCTATAAGAGTGAGCTTCAGCTTTTCGCCCGTAACGTCGTCGCCTTGGATATGGTCGCCCACCTTGTAATCGGAATAGTGGGGGTAAATATAAGCGGCGTTGGAACGGTCCGTGTAGTAGCTCAACACTGCGGCAAGCTCCTTTCCGCTGAGAATCACGTCGTAATTGCCGCTTTCCAGGGTGCGCTTTGCCACCGATCTGTCCTTTGCCGACTTAATGCCCTCAGACGCCATTTCAGCCAAGGCTTTTTCGTTGACACAGTCGTATTTAAAGCTGTAGTGCAGCTCCACGTCTTCCTCGGTCTTGCACTGGGTGACAAATTCGCCGTTAACGTTGAATTTGTCAAAGGAAACGTCAACCCCGTCCGAGTTGATTACTCGGATCCTCTCGTTTTCGGCGAAAAATTCGGCGGAATTAATAAACGCCTCGCCGTCGGTATCGGCGGAGAACAAAGCCTCGGACATGGCTTTTACCGCTGCCTCCGTGTCGGGCTTTTCCGAGCTTGTGCGGACCGTTTCCTTGCCCTCTCCCTTTACCAGATCGTAGAAGGGATTGGCTGCAAATTGGGCTGCAAAGTAGGCGTCCTTGAGCTTTTCGTCTATCTCCGCTTCGGTCATGGTGGGGAAAATGCCTACCGATGCACTGCCTCTCAGCTTTTTGCCGTCCTTTTCAATATCTCGGTAAACGGTAACGTCGTAGTCGGTAATATCCTTGCTGCGGCGCACGTCTAACTTTTTCCTTATGAAAAAAAGCTCGCTGCTGCTTTTTTCGGTTTTGTTTATAAGATATTTTTCAATTCCCCGGGATCTCAGTATCTCGATTATTTTGTTTATCATTTTAATTACCCCCTTATCCTAAAGAAATTGTCGCCTTGATATAAGGACCGCCGTCGGACACCTTTACCCATTCCTTGTAGCCCTTGCCGCACATTCCCGTGCCGCAAAGCTCGACGTTCTCGCTCATCATGGTGATGGATTTCAGCAGATCGGGTACGTAGCCCGTCATTACGATCGGGGCATAGATTTTTCCCGTTAATTTTCCGTCCTTGATCTCCTTGGCCATGCTTACCATCATCTGAATACCCCAGTTTTTGGGATCCTCCATGCCGCTGCTGGGACAGGAGAGCAAAAATCCGTCCTTAACGGAGGCTATCATATCCTCCACCTTGTCCTTGCCGCCCAAGAAATAGGTGTTGGTCATGCGGGTGTATGCCTTTCTCTCATAGCTTTCCCGCCTGCCGTTGCCCGTAGAGTGAAAGTCGAGCCACAAGGCGCTTTTTGCGTCGCAGAAGCCGCCCTTTAAAATGCCTTTGTCGATAACAAGCGTGTCGTGAGCCTCCTCTCCCTCGTCGTCAAAAAAGTAGGAGGCGGTCTGACTTACGGCGCAGGGGCTGTCATGCATCGTTACCAAGGGGGAAGCCACCTGCTTTCCGATGTAGTTCTTTGCCAGCGCCCTGTCCTTTGCGAACATATCCATTTCAACGCCGTGACCGAATGCCTCGTGAACGATCATGCCCGTAACCTCCGGCTCGCAGATGCATTCATAGCGTCCGGGGGCGATAGGCTCTGCGCTCAAAAGCTCGAGAGTCGTCTTGACCGCAATTTCCGCACCTTCCTCAAGGGTGTCCAAAACCTCGGCTCCGCCCGCTGCGGAGTAGCCCTTGTAGCCCTGTTGGATATTGTCGCCGTCCTTTCCCACGGCGCCCACCATAGCGTTTGCCCACATAAGATTTTGGGTCAGATTTCTGTTCCTGCTGATAAAAATGTTGGAATATTTGCGGTATGAAAAGCCGCACACGCAGTCGATGATCTTGCCGTTCTTGGAAAGCGCCGCTTTTCTGACGGAGGTCAGCCTTTCGACGATCTTTTCCTCGCCCAGCTCCTTGGGGTCGATCCCGTAATCGGAGGATTTGTCGAAGGAAAGAGGCTTATCCTCGGGGATCCCTATGCTTTCGCCCTCAAAAAGCCTTACCGCTTCGTCAACCATTTTGACAATGTGGGGGATCAGCTCCTCGGTAAGCTGATTGAAGGAATATTCAGCCTGTCCGCTTTTGTCGAAAATACGGATCACAAACCCTCTTTTGTTTTGCGAAGCGGAGGGCATGATGCTTATGCCCGAGGAGGAAACTCTGTAAGCGGTGCTTTCGCTGTCCACTCCCAAAAGGGAGCAGTAATCGTATTTGCCGCACAGAAGCGAAACCAGCTTTTGTGCGGTAGGTCTTATTTTTTCAAGATACTCGCTTTTTTTAACTTTCATGGTCTTGTCCTTTCTTTGTTTTTATTATAGTATACCACTTTATTTGAGCTTTGTCCATAAAATCTTGTTTTGGCAATGCAAATTTAAGTTGATAATAAATCGCCTCGGTTTATTATTTCACATAATTTTCACATAATTTTCAATTAAATTTCAAATAACATCTAAAGTTTTTTGATCCCCTGCCGATATAATAAGTGAGAAAAAGAATGGATTCGTTACAGAGAAATAGGGATAAAACAATTAAGACCTTACAGAAAGGGTTGTGATTATATGGAAATTAAGAGAGTCAACGCCATACGCTCTTACGAAAGAGTAAACGCCTCCGCTCCCGCAAAGAAGGAGGCTCCCAAGGCCGCTAACACCGACAAGGTGGATTTCGATTTTGCGGGCGCATTGGCTGCCGCAAAGGCAAACGCTGCGTCCGGTGCTGACGCAGAGGCCAACGTGAACAAGATCCGGGAGCTTCAGGCGCAGTATCAGGGCGATAACTGCCCCGTTTCCTCCGAGCTTATTGCAAGAGCGATTTTGGGTCAGTAATTATTTGGAGGTACTTCCATGGAGAAGGAGATCGCCGAGGTTTTTCTTGAATTTTTCGACATCTATAACAAGCATTTTGAGAGCTTTGCCGATTTTCTTGCGGTAAAGCAGAACAAAATACTTTTAGATGATCTGAATTGGCTTGAAGAAGCCTTGCAGGAGGAACAAAAATACATCATGAAGGGCAATTCTCTTGAGGAAAAAAGGCTTGCCCTTTTTGAGCGTGCAGGGCTTGGCGAGATCACCTTAAAGCAGCTTATGGAAATGTTCCCCGAGGAATTAAAGGGACATATCCGCTTGGAAGCCGACAGATTGGAAAAGTCGGTGGGCACAATAAAAAGGCTTACCGAGACCTCCGACAGCATTGTAAGAAGAAAGCTTGAAATTCAGGCGAAGCTCTTGGGCGTCAACGACTACACCGGCATCGGGGCTTACGACCAAAACGCCGACGAAGCAAAGGGAAAAATCGGCAGCGACGACATCGGCAGCGTGTAAATGATCAGCACAAGCCGCAAATTCGAGGAAGAAATTTAAACAACTTAAATGGATTGCATAGACTTAGGACGGAACCGCTAAATTCAGGAGGACTATATGCGTTCAACTTTTTTGGGACTTGAGGTATCGAAGCGCACCATACAAATTGCGCAAAAGGCATTGGATACCACAAACACCAACCTTTCCAACGTAAACACCGAGGGATATTCAAGACAGCGTCTTGACCTCAATGCCCAGTACATCTCCGTCAGCGGAAAATATTCCACTCACTTGGCAAGGCTGACCCTTGCCGGACAGGGCGTAAACGCCTTTGGCGTAAGCCAGATCAGAGATACATATTTGGATAAGCGCTACAGAGAATTTACCGCTTATTGCAGAGAAAACGAGATCAAGCAGTCGGTGCTTAAGGAAGCCGAGAAGATCCTCAGCAGCACCGATAACGTGGGACTTTTGTCAAACCTTCAGGACTTTAAGGACGCCCTTTCAAAGTATGCGGGCGACTCCCCCTACAACAAGGAATATGCCAGCATTTGCCGCAACGAGGCAAGCTCCATTTGTCAGACGCTGCGCACTCTGTCCACGGATTTGGACAATCTTACCAAGGAAAACGTTATTGCGCTTCAGGACGCAGTTTCAAGCGTAAACGACATAATCGACAAGATCGCCACCTACAACGGCGTTATCACCGGCGAATACAACATCACCGCCGCCGACAAGATATACAAGGACGAATCCGTTATCGGCTCCTACGGACCCAACGAGCTGATGGATCAGCGCAACAACCTTTTAGACGAGCTTTCGCAATACGGAAATATCAAGGTTTACGACAACAACGACGGCTCCGTCAAGGTGTATATGGGCAACACCGTCATCATCGACGGCACAAAAAGCGAGCAGGTGGTCATGAAGGATTACTACACCTACGGCGCAGCGGTGCTTAAATTCTCCAACGGCGAGATTATTGACAGCTCTACCGTTACCTCCGGCGAGATCGTTGCAAGAATGGATATGCTCAACGGCAACGGAACCTATGCCGCAGGCTATCAGAACACCGCCTACGGTATCCCTTATTATCAGTCCACCTTGGATTCCTTCGCTCAGGCGTTTGCCGAGAAGATGAACGAGCTTAACGGCATGTATTTGGGCAAGGGCAACACAGGCGATTCAAGAGTGATGTTCGCCTGCGACGCAGACTATGACGCAGACGGAAACCGCATAGTCAAAACCGACGAGGACGGCAATCCCGTATACGACGCAGACGGAAACGTTCAGTACAGAGACAGAGTTACCATAGACGCTCACAATATCCGTATTTCCGAGGAGTGGATGAATGACGCCACCATGATCGGTCAGGTTTATAAGCCCGAGCTGGACGCCGACGGCAATGACATCGGCGGCACATGGGACAGCGTAAATTTGGACGGCAAC
Organism: Bacillota bacterium; assembly: GCA_023666805.1. Taxonomy (GTDB): domain Bacteria; phylum Bacillota; class Clostridia; order Oscillospirales; family Ruminococcaceae; genus Ruminiclostridium_E. The sequence continues at coordinate 1,929 of JAMPBF010000111.1, read as the reverse complement.
GCCGTAAACGCTCTTTTACTGGGGATCAGCGAGGATAAGGTGGAGATCGGCAGAGCCCGCGAGTTTACGGGTACGATCTACGATTACTATAACTTCATTACCAACAGGATCGCCGAAAGCATCAGCTACTACGGCGAACAGCTGACGCTGAACACCAACAACGTCAACACCATCGGCGACAACAGACAGTCCATTATGGGCGTGTCCGACACCGAAGAGGGTATCAATATGATGACCTATCAGAAGTGGTTCAACGCCAGCTCCCGTATGATGACCACCCTTGACGAAATGATCGACAAGATAGTCAATTCCACAGGCATTGTAGGCAGATAACAAGTGATAAACCGATAATGAGGAAGGACAGATAATATGAGAATAACAGCCCAAACCACAAGAAGCACATATTTAAGACACCTTGAGCGCAACTATGAAAATAAATTCAACTCCGAGCAGAAGATAGCCTCCTTCCGTCAGTGGCAGGAAGCCAGCGAATGCCCCGCCACCGCCGCACACGCCATGAGAGTAAGAAAGGCTATGGCAAACCTCAATACATACAAGAACAATTTGCAGACCGCCGAAAACATCTACTCCTCTGCGGAATCCTCCGTAATGGCCATTTCCGAGATCATTCAGACCACCTATGAAAAATGTATCGAGGCGGCAAACGGCACCAGCTCCACCGTTCACACCCATGACCCCGATCAGCTGGAAATGCTTGCTACCAGCGTTGACGCTTTTGCGGACGAAATTTCCCGTCTGATGAACCTTGAGGTTGCCGACAGAAGAATTTTCGGAGGCATTAACAACGACAGCGTTTGCTTTAATATCCAAAATTTGGGCGAGGGCGCAGAAACAAGAAAGGTCGTTACCTACAACGGCGTTGCGGTAGACACCTATGACGATCCCGAAATGTTCCCTCAGAGCAAATCCTCTTACGTGGACATCGGCTTGGGTATGTATATCGGAGACGACGGCAGGATCGACGAGCAATCCGCCATGGAGCTTACCTTTAACGGCTGCGAGATAACGGGCTGCGGCAAAAAAGCCACCAGTGCATTTATCGAGGTTAGCAATCAGGATATAGACAACGGAAGCACCTACACCTTCGAGCTTGCCGTCGGAACAAAAAAGCTCAACGTAAGCTTTACGGGCGGCGCAGACAAGGACGCCAACGTGCAGGCGATCAATGACGCTATCGATGACGCACTTGCAAATTCCGCCGACTTCGGCGCATCTTGGGTAGGCAAAATAAAGATACTGGAGCACGGACTTATAACCAACACTCAAAATAACGAGACGATCAAGATCGTGGATAAGCCCGGCGCAGGAGATTCCAGCCTTACCGTGGAAAATCAGGGAAATGCTTATTCCAACAACATAATCCAAAGCATTTTGGACGCTGCGGACTTGATCAGACAGGGCAACGGTCAGGAGATCGCCCGCTATGCGGATCACATCTATTCCTTGCAGACAAAGGTTTCCCTTTCCCTTGCAAAGATAGGCAATACCACTAAGTTTATCGAGTTTAACCAAAACAGGATCACCAACAACTTGGAATCGATGACCAAGCTTCAGGACGAATTGGAGTCCACCGACCTTGAGGGCGAGTCCACCAACAAGACCCTGCTGGAGTCCATTTACTCCGCAAATCTTCAGATGAGCACCAGTGCGATCCCCATGTCGATCTTCAATTTTATGTCTTAATCGGGATCGAATTTTACGGCAATAACGAAAAAGGAGGTGCTTAGCAGTGTTAGTAAGCAGCAATCTTTTAAATTATGACATTCAAAACACGGTGATGAACACGACGACTAAGCAGCCTCGCATGATAAATCCCGGCACGGAGCAGACATTTATCAGGCAAAACACCGAGGCAGGCGGCTTGGAGGTCACACCACCGATGCGGTCATTGAGGTGGATACCACGCAG
>JAMPBF010000110.1 GCA_023666805.1 Bacillota bacterium | reverse complement strand
CCTCATATTCTCCGTCGGAATTTACGTATTCAAAGGGCGGGAACTCGGCGTTTGTCGCCATAACCAGCCGGTCGTCGTCATTTTGGGAGCAGCCGCCTATGGTCAGAAGGGAAAATACCGAAATACCTGCCAATGCTGCCGTCAATAATTTTTTCATTTGCGTTTCTCCGATTCTGTTTGTGGAATGTACTTGCAGCAAGCTGCAAAAATTTTGCACTTTGCTGTTTTTTACATTATACACTAATTTTGTCAATAACGCAATGAGAATTTGTGTTATTTGTATAATCCCACAAAAAAGTTTTACATTTCGGAGAGAAAAAAGCTGCGGGATCGTCAGCGGCAATTCATACCAAATTACGGACTATGCCAAAAATAATAAGCGCCAACGCTACGGCGTAATAAAACAGCGAGTTTAAAAAGCTGCCCTCCGCCAACGCCTTCGGCGCAAAAATCAGCCTGATGAGTATAAAAACCGCCCATATCGGCAGCAGGATAAAAATACAGGGATTTGCGTAAAAAGCCTCTTTAAAATCCAGCCTCAACAGGGCAAGACAAAGCCTGCTGACGCCGCAGCCCGGACATTCTATCTCCTCGCCCAGCAGAAAGCCGCATAAAGTGCGTATCGGACAGGGAATGGCAAGTCCCGTGATTTTAAGCCATATAAGATAAACTATCCCCGCTGTCAGAAAAACAGCCATTCTTTTCAAAATTATCTTTCTATCCCGCATTTTTCCTCATTTCCCGACGATAAACCTGAAAAAATTCCCTGCCGAATAAGCAGGGAATTTTATACAACGCCAAGTATTTCGGCGTTTGCTGTAATTCTCAAAAATCTCGCAATTTTTACGATTCGGCTTCGGTCACCTTTGGGGTGAGCCGATTTCAGCCCAAACCGATAAGTAATTAATACTGAGGAGGCTGCTGCATAGGAGGCTGCTGCATAGGAGGAGGCGCCATTTCGTTAAGCTGGCTCTGCATTAACGCCCAGCCTACAATGCCGAGTCCGAAGATCTCAAGAATGAGGTAAAGAACGCCCTGGCTGCTGGTAGGCATGCCTCTTGACGCCTTTGCGTTATCGAGCTTTTCGCCCTGCTTGTATGCCCAGTAAAATCCGTAAATACCGCAAGTCACAATAGTGAGAAGCAATGCAATACCGCCGGAGGTGTAGGGCTTTCCTGCGGGGTTGGGAGGAGTGACCATATTGGTCTCGTCGGTAAGCTTCACGAACCAAACCAGTCCGTATATGCCGCAGGTAACGATCGACAAAACGATACTCAGGGCAATGTTTCTTTGTTGAATCATTTTTCTCTCCTTAAAAATATAGATATAGGCTTAATTTTCTTTCTCTGCAAAAAGCTTTACTTAAGCCTATATCAGTATAACATATAGTCCGATAATAATCAATCGGTATTTTATATAAAATTAGGTTATCAAATTATAGTATTATACACAGCCCTGTGCCTTCATGGCTTCGGCAACCTTTAAGAAGCCCGCAATATTTGCGCCTGCCATGTAGTTGCCGGGCATGCCGTACTCCTTGGCGGCGTCGTCGCAGCTCTTGAAGATAGACTGCATAATGCCCTTGAGCTTTGCGTCCACCTCGTCGAAGCTCCAGCTGTAGCGCATGGAGTTTTGGCTCATTTCAAGACCGGAGGTTGCTACGCCGCCTGCGTTTGCAGCCTTTGCGGGTCCGTAAAGAACGCCGTTTTTAAGATATACCTCGATGGCTTCGGGAGTGGAGGGCATGTTCGCACCCTCTGCCACTGCAAAGCAGCCGTTGTCAACAAGCTTTTGAGCGCTTGCGCCGTCGATCTCGTTCTGTGTAGCGCAGGGGAGAGCGATGTCGCACTTGATGCTCCAAATACCGCTGCAGCCTTCCGTATAAGTAACGTTCTTGTGTGAGGTGCGCTGTGTGTATTCCTTGATCCTGCCCCGCTCAACCTCCTTGATCTGCTTTACAAGGTCAAGCTCGATTCCGTCGGGATCGTAAATATAGCCGTTGGAGTCGGAGAGAGCGACTACCTTTGCGCCAAGCTCGGTAGCCTTCTTGGTAGCGTAAATAGCCACGTTGCCCGAACCCGAGATCACAACGGTCTTGCCGTCAAAGCTCTTACCGTTTGCCTTCAGCATTTCGTCGGTGAAGTAGCAAAGACCGAAGCCCGTAGCCTCCGTTCTTGCAAGAGAGCCGCCGTAGGTGAGACCCTTTCCCGTGAGCACGCCGCTGAATTCGTCCCGGATCCTCTTATACTGACCGAACATATAGCCGATCTCTCTGGCGCCGGTGCCGATGTCGCCTGCGGGAACGTCGCAGTCGGGTCCGATATGTCTGCAAAGCTCGGTCATAAAGCTCTGGCAGAAGCGCATAACCTCTCCGTCGCTCTTGCCCTTGGGGTCGAAGTCGGAGCCGCCCTTGCCGCCGCCCATGGGGAGTGTGGTAAGGCTGTTTTTGAATACCTGCTCGAAGCCGAGGAACTTGATAATTCCCAAATATACGGAGGGGTGAAGCCTGAGACCGCCCTTGTAAGGACCGATAGCGCTGTTATACTGTACGCGGAAGCCTCTGTTGACCTGAACCTTGCCCTTGTCGTCTACCCAAGGCACTCTGAATATGATCTGTCTTTCAGGCTCTACAAGTCTGTCGAGAACGCCTGCCTCTACAAGGTCGGGGCGTCTTTCGACAACTGGCTCGAGGGTTTCCAAAACCTCGGTCACCGCCTGAATAAATTCCGGCTCGCCCGCATTTCTTTTCTTAACTGTTTCCAAAAGGTCGATGAGATACTGATTCTTTAAAGCCATTGTGAAAAATCCTCCTAAAATTTGTTCGTTTTGATTTGACGCAATTTTGCCGAACCCGAATAATCCTACAACAAAAAAACCGCAGGCACAATAAATGCTTGCGGAGGGCTTTTTGCCGTATCGACTTTGGCACAGCTTGCATTACATCATTGTAACAAAATTTATTTTATCATATTTTTTATTGATTTGCAATAGTTTTCGGGAAATTTTTGCAAGTTTTTTTTTGAAACTTGCAAATTATGCGGCATATTTTGCGGCATAATGTTATGCTGAAAAATTGTTACCCTTTTGTAATTGCTTTATTTCGGAAAATGTGGTACAATATAATAAATGTATATCCGAATTTGCGAGGGAAAGCTTATGCTTAAAAGAATTACCGCCCTTATTGCCGCACTGGGCTGCGCTTTTGCACTTGGGAAAAGCTGCTTTGCATGGACAGACGGGTATGATCGGGAAGACTACGATTACGCCTACGGCAGCGGCTACTATCAGGGCGAAGAGACCTACAAGGGTTATCCTTACATAGACGGCGATTTTATTTTTGATGTGACGGACAGCTCGGCGTCTTTAAAAAGATATACGGGCAGCGATACAAGGGTGGAAATTCCCGAAACCGTCATGAACAAGGAGGTGAAAAAAATCTGCACCTCCGCCTTTTACGGAAACACTGACGCTGCGGAAATAGTTATACCCGACAGTGTTCATTTGATAGAGGAAGCCGCTTTTATGTACTGCAAGGGGCTTGTGAAAATCAATATCCCCGAAACGGTGATACAGCTGCCCAACAAAGTTTTCTTCGGCTGCGACAGCCTTGAATATGTCGATACAACGGCAAGCTTTTTTAAAATAGGAGAGGACGCCTTTGCAGGCTGCGAAGCTCTAAAGGAGATCTATCTGAGAGCGGGCTTGGCGGAGATAGATACGGGGGCGTTCAGAGCGTGCGGATCCTTAAAGGAGGTAAGCTTCCCCGAATCACTGGAGATCATCGGAGAGGACGCTTTTCTGAGCTGCACCGCCTTGGAGAGGGTGGAATTTGAAGGCAGACTTAAAACCATAGAGGCAAACGCCTTTCGGGATTGCAGCAGCTTAAAGGAAATAACCCTGCCCGATTCTATGGAAAAAATAGGCATATGCGCCTTTTCCTACTGCACGGATCTGACCGACGCTCGCCTGCCTAAGGAAACAAAGGAGCTGGGAGAGGACGTATTTTACGGCTGCGAAAGCCTTGAAAGCGTGACCCTGCCCGAAAATATAACCGTTATTCCCACCGGGATCTTCAGCGGCTGCGAAAGCTTAAAAAGCATTGAAATACCCGAGGGCGTTACCTTCATATCCGAAGCGGCTTTTCACGGCTGTTATTCCTTGGAGGAGGCTGTTATCCCCGACTCGGTCACTTACATAGCCTACGGAAGCTTTTCCAAAAGCGAAAATCCCTCCCTTACAATAAAGTGCAGCTACGATTCCTATGCAAGAAGCTATGCCCAACAAAGAAGGATACCCTTTGCGATAATAAATTCGGAGGGTGTGCAGCAGGGGTGGATCGCCGCCATGGCGGTAATTTGGGGCGCCGCCGCCTTAATATGCCTCACCCTGATAATTCTTGCGGCAAAAAAGGGAAAACAAGACAGATCCCAAAGGAAAACCGAAAAAACATAAAATTCAAGGAGAAAAAACATGCAGAAAATCAACAAAGCAAAGATTTTTATTATCCCCGCTCTAATTTTAAGCTTATCCCTTTTATTCTCCGCCTGCGGCAATTCACAGGCTGAAAACCGGGAAGGGTCAGAAAGAGCGCTTACACACCCCGGGCAGTATCTGACAGACAAAATAAGCTCCTTTAAGCTTGGGGACAGGGAGTTCGGCATCGACAACGATTACGAGGGCTTCCGGGAGGTTTTCGGCGATGAGATGACAGCGTGGTATTCTCCGGATAAGCTCGGTGAGGAAAGCAATTACGATAACAAAATAATGACGCACATCGTGCAGAACGAGGTTTACAGCGGCGACCTTGAGTTTGCCTACGATAAAAATTCAAAGAAATTTGAGCTTTGGGTCTTGCGTTCCGAATTTGACTACGGCGACAGGGAAACCTTTGATTTTGCCATCGATATTTCCTACACCGAAAACGGAGAGGTCAAAAAGAAGGATTTTCCCATAGAGGTAGATAAGATAGCGGCATCCATTGACGATTTGAACACGGGAACCGCCACAGCGAAACAGATCGAGCAATATCTCGGAAAAGGAAAATACGAATCCGGCGACAACTACTCAAGGGAAATATTTGCTTTTGAAGACTATACCCTTGTGACGTATTATGACGGCGGCGGTATATTTAAAGCTATGACCCTTTACCCTGCGAATTTCAAGGAGCTTGCATAAAAAAACATTTTTCCCTTGATTGAAAACAGTAAATATAGTATAATACCAATACATTTATTCGACTATTAGACAGAAAAAAGGAGCATATATGGCTGAAAGCATAAAGACCATCGCAGAAAACAGGCAAGCCCGCCACGAGTATTTCATTTTGGAAAGCATCGAGGCGGGGATCGAGCTGTACGGTACGGAGGTAAAGTCTATCCGCCAAGGCGGCGTAAGCCTTAAGGAGGCTTGGATCTCCATAGAAAACGGCGAAGCTTGGGTAAAGCAGATGCACATTGCCCCCTACGAAAAGGGGAATATTTTCAACCGCAACCCGCTGCGGGAAAGAAAGCTTTTAATGCACAAGCGGGAAATACTGCGGCTTTTCGGACAGGTAAAGCAGGGCGGGCTTACCCTGATCCCCATATCCATGTACTTTAAGGGCAGCAACGTTAAGGTGCAGGTGGGACTTTGCAAGGGCAAAAAGCTGTACGACAAGAGAGAGGACGCCGCCAACCGAGACGCAAAGCGCTTGATACAGCGCACCTTAAAGGAGAGAAACAGCTGATGGCGGCGAACATTAAAAAATTCCTCCGAAAAATTTTCCCGGGGGCTTTGGCAGCGGCGCTCGCCCTGCTGACGCCCTTGCGGGTATTTGCCGAGGGCAACGTTTTGGAGAATTATCAGGACTTGGATTGGCAGGGGGACAAGCTTTTCCTTGACGGGTACAGCAATACCCTTTATTTTGAGGGAAACGGCGGAAAGGAAACCCAAACCGCCTCTCTTTCCGTAGACGTCGATCCGCAAAGCACGGGTTTTTTCTTTTACGCCGACGGGGGCAACGGCAGGGGCAATGACATAGGCTGCCTTACCCTGACCTTATACGACGGGGAGGGCAAGCCCCTTTTTGCAAGCTCCACGGGAAACGTAAAGGGCTTCGGCAATTACGCAAGATTCAGCATAGGAGCGGAGGACGAGTACTATCCGATGCCCGAGAAAGCTGAACGGCTTGTGATAGACTTCACTGCGCTCAGGCAGGACGAGGGACAGAGAGTGAACGCATATTTCGGGAATTTCTCCCTGTTTTTCAGTGATACAAAGCCCCTTTCTCTGCCCGAAAAAAAGGACGTAATGGATTGCAGAGCGGGACTTTCCAAGGTGGAAATAGGAGTTACCCCCGCCGACCACTGGTTTTGGGTAGCGGTTATCTTTTTGGTGGCAATTGCGTTTCTGATAATCGCCAAGTGGCGGAATAAATACAGCGTGAACGGGGTTATGAAAAGCACAGGCAAAAGGATAGGAAAATAGCTTTTTCGACAGTCTGAGGGGGACGGGAAACATCTCGCCCCTTCTTTTTTTGCGTTGGATCGGTCATAATCTTTTTGCGGCTATCTCATAAATCATGTATTTGATCGCAGCGCAGCCGTGGCGGAGGGTTTCGGTCAACGGAAAAAATACGTACTTTTACCGAAAATCATTATTACCCCTTGACAAACTTAAAAAAAGTGCTATAATACTTTTTAGCACTCATAAGATCAGAGTGCCAAAAATGATAATATTTTAACAATTCAATAAAAGTATTAAGGAGGCAGCACTTAAAATGGCGAAGAAAAAGGCTTTTAAAGCGGAATCCAAGCGTTTGCTGGAAATGATGATCAACTCTATTTATACTCACAAGGAAATATTTATCCGTGAGCTTATTTCAAATGCCAGCGATGCAATGGACAAGCTGTATTTCAAATCCTTAAACGAAAATTTGGGACTTGACCGCAGCGACTTTGAGATCAGGATCACCCCGAACACCGAAGCAAAAACGCTTACCATAACCGATAACGGCATTGGTATGACCCAGGAGGAGCTGGAAAACAATTTGGGCGTTATCGCTCAATCCGGCTCGTTTAAATTCAAGGAGGATATTAAAGCCGACGAAAAGCCCGAGGACGTTTCGGTCATCGGACAGTTCGGCGTAGGCTTTTACTCCGCCTTTATGGTAGCAAAGCGGGTCACCGTCAGATCCAAGGCTTACGGCGCAGACACGGCTTATATGTGGAGCAGCGAGGGTGTAGAGGGCTACACCGTGGAGGAATGTGAAAAGGACGGCTGCGGCACCGAGATCACCCTTTATATGAAGGACAACACCGACGATGAGGACTACGAGGAATTTCTCCATGATTACAAGGTCAGAAGCCTTGTAAAGAAGTACTCCGACTATATCCGCTATCCCATTAAAATGCTGTCAACACACCGCCACCTCAAGGAAGACGCACCCGAGGACGCTCCCGAATCGGAAAAATACGAGGAGCATACCGTTGACGAAACCTTGAACAGCATGATCCCTATTTGGAAAAAGAGCAAGACCGAGCTTAAGGACGAGGATTACAACAGGTTCTATCAGGAAAAATTCTACGATATGATGCCGCCGCTTTCTCATATCCACAGCAAGACCGAGGGCACCGCCACCTACTCCGCACTGCTGTTCATTCCTCAAAAAGCGCCCTTCGACTACTACTCCAAGGAATTTGAAAAGGGCTTGCAGCTGTATTCCAACGGAGTTCTTATTATGGACAAATGCAGCGATTTGCTCCCCGATCATTTCAGCTTTGTAAAGGGCTTGGTGGACAGCGAGGATCTGTCCCTGAACATCAGCCGGGAAATGCTCCAGCATGACCGCCAGCTGAAGCTTATTGCCCGTTCTATTGAAAGAACCGTGAAAAACGAGCTGAAAAAGCTTTTATCCAACGACAGAGAGAAGTACGAGGAATTTTGGAAGGCCTTCGGCTTGCAGATAAAGTTCGGAATTTACAACGGCTACGGCATGAACAAGGATCTGCTTCAGGATCTGCTGATGTTCACCTCCAGCAAGGACAAAAAATCCGTCACTCTCGACGAATACGTTGAAGGAATGAAGGAGGGCCAGGAGGATATTTACTACGCCTCCGGCGAAACGGCGGAAAGAATAGACGCTCTGCCTATTGTGGAAGCGGTCAAGGATAAGGGCTACGAGATACTGTATCTGACCGACAACGTGGACGAATTTTGCCTGCAAATGATGGTGGACTACAAGGACAAAAAGTTCAAATCGGTGCAAAGCAGCGATCTTGATCTTGAAACCGAGGAGGAAAAGAAGGAGATCAAGGAAAAGAACGAGGACAGCAAGGACTTGTGCAAGGCTGTCAAGGAGGCTCTTGGCGACAAGGTAGCAGACGTTCGCCTTACCAACAAGCTGAAAACCCACCCCGTCTGCATATCCAGCGACGGCGCTTTGTCCGTTGAAATGGAAAAGGTGCTTAACTCAATGCCCACCGACCGCAAGGCTAAGGCGGATAAGGCACTGGAGATAAACCCCAACCACCCTGTTTTCGACAAGCTGCAATTCCTTTACGACAATGACAAGGAAATGCTTTCGGTATACGCAAATCTGCTGTTCACACAGGCAATGCTGATAGAGGGCATGCCTATTGAAAACCCCGTGGAGTTCAGCGAGCAGTTAAGCCGAGTAATGGCAAAGTGAGGATTGGAGTCCGAAAATATATTTAATACTGATTTCTGTTTAAAATATAGACTTCGTCTATATTTTAAAGCCGACTTTCAGTCGGC
>JAMPBF010000010.1 GCA_023666805.1 Bacillota bacterium | reverse complement strand
TGCGGCGTCTTTAAAAGATAGACTTTGTCTATCTTTTAAAGCGAAAACAGTATAAGGCAATAAAAATCGGCATTGCGCTTTTCAACGGGCGCAATGCCTTTTTTGTTTTTGCGGAGCTTCAGCCCGGCCTCGGGCTGTCGGATAGGAAAACGGTTTGCGATGATTTTCCTTCGGTTTCAAACAGCACTATCGTATTAATACCCCTTTTTATCAGCGGCGCAGGGATATACAGTCTTTTTTGCGGACCTATTTCCCAAAATCTTCCCAAATTAAATCCGTTGATAAACGCACAGCCTCTGCCAAAGCCTTCGGTATCAAGAAAGGTGTCGCAGGCGTCCTCGGCGGTAAACTCAAAGCGGTAAAATGCGGGAGCATTTTCGGAAAGCTCAGCCTTTCTGCTGTCGGCATCAAAATCAAGAGCGGCAATTTGCTTTTCATCCAAGGGCAGCCTGAAAATCTCATAACCGTAGCAGCGGCGATCGTTAAGCTTTACTCCGCCCATTATCCCCTTGCGCTGGTTTTCCAGACCGGTACCGAAATTTTCTCTGCCTATATTTTCGCAAAGCAAATCGAAAACTCCTCCTGCGGGTAAATCTCTCGGCTCGAATTTATTGTAAAGCTCATCGCCCTCGGCGGTAAAGAGCCGCTTTCCGTTTCGGAAGCACAGAACTCTGTCTGCGGCGTTTTCAAGGTTTATTGCGCTTACGGCTTCATCACTGCTTACATGCAAACGGTACAGGATATAACCGTAGCTCTGACCCGCCTCCTCCATAGAAAGAGGATATACCGATTTTAGCGGTGCGGATAGCTTTTCGAGAGCAGAAAACAGGCTGATCCTTCCCGAGCACGCTATTTCTCCGTAGGTCTTGCGGCGGATTTCCGTTGTAAGCGGTATTTGCTCAAAGCTGCGGTATTTTGAGATCACCCTTTTGAAGGAATTGTATTTTTCGGTGATACGGCCGTCCTCTGTAAGAGGCGCATCGTAATCGTAGGAGGTAACGTCTGCGGTTTTGTTCCCGCAATTTCTGCCGTTCATAAAGCCAAAGCTCGTGCCGCCCTCAAACATGTAAAGATTCACACTGCCCATGCTTAACAAGGCGTCCAGCTCCTGGGCTGCCTTTTCGGCGGGAGTGGTGTGATGCTCCTCGCCCCATGCGTCAAACCAACCGTTCCAAAATTCCATGCACATTAACGGCATATTGTCGCCCATAAGCTTTTTCATCTGTCCGAACTGCCACTGCGCAGACGAACCGAAGTTCCCCGTAGGCAAAGCTCCCTCCGTCATTCCCGACTTAAACACAGCCTCGCTCCACGGTCCGTCGGAGGTGACAAAAGGTACGGTTATGCCAAGCTGCCGCATTGTATCGCAGAGGAATTTCAAATATGCCTTGTCGTCGCCGTAATATCCGTATTCATTTTCAATCTGCATCAGGATAATATTCCCTCCCCTGTCGGCTTGATAGGGAGCAAGCCTTGGCATAAGCTCGGAGTAATAATCCTTTACCGCATCAAGGTAGGGCTTGAAGCAGCAGCGAAGGCGCATATTTCTGTCCGCAAGCAGCCAAGCGGGAAGTCCTCCAAACTCCCACTCCGCACAGATATAGGGAGAAGGACGGATTATCATATACAAGCCCAGCTCCTGCGCAGTTTCTATAAAACGGCAAATGCTGCGCCTTCCCTGCCATAGAAATTCCCCCTTATTCGGTTGGTGAAAATTCCAAGGTATATAGGTTTCAACAGTATTGCAGCCCATATTTACCAGCTTTTCCAAACGATCCCGCCAATATTCGGGAAGCGTGCGGAAATAGTGAAACGAACCCGAGATGATTTGAAAAGGCTCACCGTTCAAATAAAACTTATCCTTTATTTCAAGCATGTAATTCTCCTTCAAGCGGTAAATCGCCGAATCTTTTGGAATTTACCGTAATATTATCACATTTCCTGTCAAAATTCAATACTCTATAGCGTCAAGGGACAGCGTACCCTCGGTGACCACTACCTTTAGCGTATGCTCTCCCTCGGAAACATCGGCTGAATACCAGCACTGTCGGGCGGCTGCACCCGAGGTTTCCGCATTTTCCAGCAGCACCCCGTCAACGTATACGTCAAATTTAGCTGCCTCGGTTTCTCCCACAAGGGAAATGCGGCTGCCGTTAAAGCTTGCTTCAAAGCTCGTTTCTTCCGTTCCCGCAGTTCCCTTGGAGCGGGTGCGGTTAAAGTGCACATAGCCGTCGGGGACTGTTCTGTCCCAATTTCCGATATATGTTATCGCCGCATCGTGGTCGTCAACTCTGGTGACGGTGTGATTTTGCCCTGCGGCGGACACCTTAAGGTTGTCGAAAAGATTGTTGTACAAGCCGCTGCAAATGGATATTCTGCCCGAGTTATTGTAGGGCTCGCTGTCGGTATAAACAATCAGCTCTTCTCCGTCAAGCTCCGCCGAAACGACATTTTGTACCGCAGTAAGCTTTACGGTATGCCACGCCGTGCCGTCAAAGCCTTCTACAGTTCCCTTTTCCAATGTCCTTGTGTTTTTGATAAGCTTCCAGCTGCCGCTCGGCGATATTTCCAGCTCGTAGCCGTTGCGGGCTGTGGAAGTGCTCAGCTCTGCCGTCAAATAACGCACGCCAAGGGCTATGTAGTTATCGGAGGCGGAGGAAGCAAGCCTGAAATCTATCTGTGCGCAGCAGTCGCTCCAACGGTCGTCGCCCAAGGAGGCAGTCGGCTTTGGCGTGGAGCGGTAGCGCCAGTCGGTGGGCTTGTTGTCTGCATTTATCATCTGCATAAGCACCTTATTGCCATCCACCTCCGCCACTTCAAACGCTCCGCCGTAATCGGCAGTGTAAAGAGGCGCATTGCCTCTTGCGGAAAGAAACTCAGCCGAATATTCAAAATCATCGGAATAATTTATGTCAAGGGGAATATCCTCATAACTGCAGTTGTACACAGATACGTCGGCAGTTTTGTTCAGTGTTGTGACGGTGACAATGGAATAAGGCTTCACTTCAATGGAATAGGAAAATTTCCCCTCTGTCTCGGCGGGCTTATAGGTGCCGATATTTTTAAAATAATTTGCGTCGTAAGCCTGTCCCTCGTCAGGTCCTCTTGTTTCCCAAACAGTAAACGGAGCGTTCGCTTTATCCATATTTTCAAGAGTAAAGGTGTAATTTCTCTGCGTGTCGCTGTCGTTGCAAATTACTATAGAGTAATCCCCTGTTTCGGGATCGGTGACCGCCATATAGTTATTTGTGGTTTGGGAGATGGCATGAGCCTCCTTGCCGTCGCCGAAGCAGGCGCTGTCAATATAGCGCCAGCCGTTTTTGATAAAGTGAGTAAAGTGAGCGGATGTCCATATTCCGCAATCCGCCTCGTAGTAGCCGCTCCAAGGATTTTGGGCATTCAGCAGCGACTTGGGAAAATACTTTGCTCCCGAATAATAGGCTGCGACGGCAGGCTGATATTCGTACATGGTCATTCTGCCGTTATAATAGCCGTTAATAATGCGATTGCATACGTCAAGTGCGCCGTTTGTGCCGTTAAGACCGCTGCCGTTGCTGGTAACGGCGAGCTTGGCTATATTTGTGGAAGCTACGCCCTCGGTATACCACACCTCCTTGCCGTATTCGCTGTTAAGCGTTTTTACCTTGTCGTTTGACCATGTATTATAGTGCTCGGCAAGAATATCGACCGCATTGCGAAGCTGCTCATTATCCGTCATAGCATCGGCAATGTTCCAAGAACCAAGCTCGTCGGAGGCAACTATTTTAATTGCGCTGTAATCATAGCGCTGATCGGTTTCATTGTTCAGCCTGTCGGCAAGATAGATTATCCAGTCGGAGTCCACAAACTCTGCCTCGTTCATATCTGCGCTGAGGTGAGTGAATTTTAGTCCGTAAGTGTCATAAGCGCTGTCCAACGCCGACTTATACCATTTGTAACGGGCTTCATAGCCCTTTTCGCTGCTTTCCTCAAAGGCGTCGGTTACCCACTTCGGCTCGCCCCAGCGAAGAAGATCCACGGTTATATCGGGATTTACGGAAAGAGCGTCCGCTGCAAGCATAAAGCCTGCGCCTCTGGTAACGTCCGCCGCTTCGTTCTCGGAACGCATGATAGACGGCTCTGTGCCCGACGAGGAATTTACGTCGGAGCCGAACTCGATTTTGATATGGCTAAGACCGGCACCGTAGTCGGGCTTAAAAAGCAAATTTATTATTTCCCAATAGGCTTCGGGATTTTCCGTCTTGTAATCCATAAGCAGACGGGAGGAATTGTTGCCCGTAACCGCACCCAGTCCTCGGAACACCGTTCCCTCGTCCATGTTGACGGTGCTGCCGTCAACACTTACATTTTGATAGGAGGAGTTTACAGCGGCAGTCGGGATCTCCTTCTCTTCCGATGCCGATACGCTTTCCGTATTCATGTCAGACGTCTCCGTTTCATCGCCTTGTTCATTGCCGCCGCAGCCTGTTATGCAGCAAAGCGGCATAACGGCGGTTATCACACAGGCTATAATTTTTTTGATATTCATCGCAGGTTCTCCTTATATGGGTTATTATCGTAATTATAACCGTTTAACGAACATTTTACATTATATAATCTGCTGTTTTATATAGAAAATCTGCTGTTTATCCATTGAAAAATAAGGGGAAATGTGATAGTATATATACAGAGGTGATCTTATGGCTGTAATCGAGCATGCGGGGTACTATGAAAACCCTATTTGCGGCGTTTCCCACACCCACACCTCCTGTGAGCTTATGTGCGTGGTAAGCGGGCAGGCAAAGGTCAGTGCGGAGGGCTTTAGCTGCGTTTTGACGGAGGGCTGCTGCCTGCTGATAAAAAGTCGGCAGCTCCATAACGTGCAGGTAAATCAAAGGTCGGAATACAAGCGCTTTATTGCTGTAATAAACCCTTGGGAGCTTCAAAGGCAGCTGGTTCGTCCCGACCTGTTCTCAATGCTGACGGATATAGGCAGAGGCGGATTTATACTGGCAAAAAACGCCTCTTCCCTTTACGGCAGCTTCGAGAGAATGACGAGGATTTTTCAAGACGGCGGAAATATTTACGAGGAATTAAGCGCAGCGCTGGCTGTACTCTCAGCGCTGTACGAAGAAATAAAGCCCACTGAGCCGAAAGCCGCCGCCGGTGCAGCAAAGCGCCTTTCCGACAAAACAAGAGCGTATATTGAACAAAACTATGCCGAGCCGATAAAAATTGCGGATATTGCCGCAAGCAATTTTGTAAGCGACGGCTATCTTTCCCATGCCTTTAAATCGGAAACGGGCTTATCTCCCAGGGAATACCTTTCCCATATAAGGTGCAGCCATGCCTATGAGCTTATCCGTCACACAGACATGAGGTTTTCCCGCATAGCTGCCAATACGGGCTTTTGCTGCGCCAATGATATGAGCAAAAAGATCCGAGAAAGATACGGAGCGACCCCCACGGAAATCAGGCGGGGAGGCTGAGAAGGCTATGCAGCCCGATTTCCTTCAATTCCTCCAACAGACTGTCGAAAAATCTCCCTGCGGTCGGTTTTCCGACAAGCTGCTGGGGGAAGCAATACGCTTGCTTTCCCCAAAATCTTTTTTTCAACAAGTCACAAAACAGTTGATTTTATATATTAAAATATGATATACTGATACTACAAGCTACACCCTTACGGAAATCTTATTAAAGGAGGAATTTAATCATGTTGTCAGGAAATGTTGTTGTCGGTCAATCCGGCGGTCCTACATCGGTCATCAATTCAAGCCTTGTAGGAGTTTTCAAAACCGCAAAGGATGCGGGCTGCCCCCATGTTTACGGTATGCGCAACGGTATCGAGGGTCTTTTGCAGGAGCGTTATGTGGATATGTCCGACTATGTCAAAAGCGACTTGGACATCGAGCTTTTAAAGCGCACTCCCTCGTCCTTTTTGGGAACCTGCCGCTATAAGCTTCCCGATTACACCAAGGACGAGGAGACCTACAAAAAAATCTTTGCGATCCTCAAAAAAATGGACGTTAAACACTTTTTCTACATAGGCGGCAACGATTCCATGGACACTATCGACAAGCTGTCCAAATATTCCGATATTATAAAAAGCGACATTACCTTTATCGGTATCCCCAAAACCATCGATAACGATTTGGCGATGACCGACCATACGCCGGGCTACGGAAGCGCCGCCAAATACATTGCTTCCGCTATGAAGGAAATTATACGGGACGCAAACACCTATGACACGGATTCGATCAATATCGTTGAGATAATGGGCAGAGACGCCGGCTGGCTCACCTGCGCCTCCACCCTTTCCCGCACCGAGGACTGCTTCGGTCCCGATATTATCTGTCTTCCCGAAACGGTCTTCGATTACGATACCTTTATCAAAAAAATAAACGACGTGCGCAAGCAGAAAAAGGTAATCACCATAGCCGTTTCCGAGGGGATCAAAACCGCTGACGGAAAATATGTCTGTGAAGCCAACAAGCGCTCCATGAGCGAGGACGCCTTCGGTCACAAGGCGTTGGGCGGAACCGCCCTTTATCTTGCCGACTTTGTGGGCGCCGAGATCGGCGTTAAAACAAGGGGCATTGTTTTCTCCACGCTTCAGAGATGCGCTTCTCATATCGTTTCCCGTCGAGACATTACCGAGGCGTTTACTGCGGGCGCTGACGCAGTGCAGCTCGCCATGAACGGCGAAACGGGAAAGATGATCATTTTCGAGAGGATCTCCAACAATCCCTATCAGCTTAAAACCGCCTCCTGTCCCGCTTCTGCGGTGGCAAACGTTGAAAAGCTGGTTCCCAAGGAATGGATAATAAACGACAACACTTATGTATCCAAGGATTTTCTCGAATACGCCCGCCCTCTGATCATCGGAGAGCTTACTCCCTTTATGGTGGACGGTTTGCCCAGACATTTGTTTATCGATTGATTTGATGAATGACAAACCCCTTGGCTTTATGCTCCAAGGGGTTTTGCTTGTCAATGAGGTCGAAAGGGATTTTTCACTTCATAAGCTCGTCCGTCAGGCGTATGATCTCGGGGGCGAGCTTTTCACAACTTTTTTTGGCAATGTGATGCTAATTTTCGATCAAAGTACAGACATTTTTTGCTGTCGATCGAAAATCAGTATGAGAATAGAGGAAATAGGCGGAAAACGTCCCTTTTGATTTTTTCTTTCGTATTTATTTTCGGATCAAATTTTTCAGCCGCTTCCCGCCGTTTACAAGCATATAAACGCCCATTCCAAGCACAAAAGCGCATACGACCGCACCGCTTATTGTCATCATCAGCCGCTGAAAGTCCTGCGAATCCTCGCCCCCGAACCTACCTATCATGGCAGTTTCAAGAGCCAGCATTGAAACCAATGCAGCGGTAAGATTGATCGCCTTTGCTGCGGATAAAACGGGGCTGCCTTTTTTTCGGAATTTCACGATATTTATTGCGGCAGTAATTACGGCGTAAAAAGCATACACCGCCATTACATAAATAAGAAGTCCCGGGTAGTCGTAGTCTCCCTCTCGGCGAATGATAAACAAAATAATTCCCGACAGCGCCAAGGTCATAATTACAAGCAGCCCACCGCAGCTGCAATAACGCTTATACTCGGCGGCAGCGTCGTTTTTTATCTGCTTTTTCCGAGCGGAGGTCAACAGCAAAAGCCTCATTACGGCAAGCAAAATATAATAAACGCCCAGGGAAATAAACCATACCGAGCCGTATTTTATACCCGAAAACATTTTTATTGCGGCATAGACTATATTTATACAGAAGCTTGGGTACAGCGATATTTCCGCCCTAAACGCCGTATCGGTCAGATACCGCCCGCCCAATGGGTGCGCCAGCAGCTTTTTTACAAGAGGGTGATTATCAACTCTTTTTTTCAATGCCTTTACTATTTGCGGAAAGCCTGTGACGGTTATAGCCAGCGCATAAGCGGACAAGCCATAGGAGATGTAAGCGACGGCGCCGTCTATTTCCATTCCCAAAACGCAAAAGACAAGGATAAAGGAGGGTACGGCTATAAGAACCGTCGGCAGCGGCTTTAGGAAAAATATTTTTTTCAACACAGACCTAAGCTTTTCCACGTTCATTCTCTCCCGATTTTTGCGGTAAAGGCGCTGACCGTAACGTTTTCATCAATATCCGTTTTAATTTCCGAACACCTGTAAAAATTTACCTATTTTTGTAATTATAACACATAAATGTGAAATTTGTGTTAAAATTTTTCATTTTCGTTACCTCCGATTTTTCTGTACAGAATTATCAGCTTGACGGAGATATTAAAAATCACCCGAATTTATAAAATTTCTTTTTTTATTGACTATACCCCCAAATATGTGGTATTATTAAGAAAAGCTGTAATGAAAGGAAAACGTTATGAACAATGCAGGCAGGATCGCAGCGGTACTGACGGCGGTATTGGCGGGATTATCCATGACATCGGCCGCATATTCGGAGCAGGAGGCGGTCTCCGCCGAGGTCGTTCCCTCGGAGGATCATAAGGCGATCTCACCCTATATTTACGGAGTAAACAGCGGGGCGGATCTGTCGAAGGTATCAGCCAAGTCCTTTCGGCTGGGCGGCAACAGGCTGTCCGCCTACAACTGGGAGAACAACGCCTCCAACGCAGGCTCGGACTGGAAGCACACCTCGGATATGTATCTTGTGCGCAACGCCTCCGAGGAAAACAAACAGCTGCCGGGAGGGGCTGCATTGGACGCAGCCGCCGAGGCAAAGGCGGGCAACGTTCCTTACACGCTGCTGACGCTGCAAATGCTGGGTTACGTCTCCTCCGACAAGGCAGGTGCGGTAAGCGAGGAAAAGGCGGCCCCCTCGGAATTTTGGTACGAGGTCAGAAACCGCAAGGAGGGCGAGCTTCTCCTTGAGCCCGACCTTACCGACAACGCCGTGTATATGGACGAGTATTTGAATTATCTGATCTCCAAGCTCGGAAAATCCGACTCCGAAAACGGATTTAAAGCCTATGCCTTGGACAACGAGCCCGCTCTTTGGCAGTATACTCACTGCCGCGTGCAGCAGGAGCCGCTCAGCTGTGCGGAGCTTATCGAAAAAACCGTCTCCTTGGCTTCTGCGGTCAAGGACGCAGACGGCGGAGCAGAGGTTTTCGGTCCGTCGCTTTTCGGCTACTCGGCCTTTGACTCCCTTGCGGGAGCTCCCGATTGGTCGGGATTGAAGCAGGACAACGGGTATCGCTGGTTTATAGACTACTATCTTGACCAAATGCACAAGGCAGAGATGACGAAAGGCGTTCGCCTGCTGGACGTGTTGGATCTGCATTTCTACACCGAGGCGAAGGGTGTGTGCGGCGAGCGCTCCTGCAATCATTACGGCAACGACGAGTGCGTCATGGCAAGACTGAACAGCGTTCGAGCCCTTTATGACGACAGCTATCGGGAAAACAGCTGGATCACCGATACGGGTGCAAAATTTTTCCCGCTGCTTCCGAATATTCAGCAATCTGTAGATACTTACTATCCCGACACGAAAATTGCCTTCACCGAGTACAATTTCGGCGGCGGGGATCACATTTCGGGCGGCGTATGCCAGGCGGATTTTCTGGGTATTCTTGCGGAATACGGCGTTTACTTCGCTTCGATATGGTCCTTCGACAACAACGAGTATCAGCTTGCTGCGATCAATATGTTCACCAACTATGACGGCTCGGGAAACGGCTTCGGCAATACTCTTGTTAAAAGCAGCTGCGGCAGCGGGGATATTTCCGTGTACTCCTCTATTGACGGCGAGGACGAGAGCACGGTAAAAATAATGGTGACCAACCGCTCTATCCACAGCGAAATGCCTGTCACGATCTCCTTGTCCTCGGAAAACGGCTACGAAAAGGCGCAGGTGTACTCCCTGTACGGCGAAAGCTCCCGAATACAAAGACTTGACGACGTGCCCTCCATTGAGGAAAACAGCTTTACTTATACGCTCCCGCCTCTTTCCGTCACCGAATTTATTGTGACCGCAGAGCAGGACAACAGATCGGAACAGCAAGGCGGCGTTTCTGAGCTGCGGCAGGACGATCAGCCCGAAAAAAGCGGGATCTCACCCGTCCTCCTCATCTCGGCAGCAGCGGCGGCGGTGGCAGTAATAGCTGCGGCGGTGACAATCAAGCTGCGCAAAAAATAAAAATGATTTACAGCAGGCGGCAATGATTTTTGACGTTGACCATAAAGCCCCGATTTCAGGTTAAGAAATCGGGGCTCAGCTTGGCGAAAAACCTCCCGTTGGTCGGTTTTCCGCCAAGCTGACGCCGTTTACTGTCTGCTATGGGCGTTGGCGTCCTGCCAACACTTTGGGCAGACAACGCTGCTTCGTGCAGCGCTGTGGGCAAAGCCCAAAAAACGAAAATCGGGCAGAGCCTTGCTCTGCCTCGATTTTAAGGCTTGATCACCATTTAGGGGGAAACCCTGATGGTTTCCCCCTAAGACCCCTTTCATTCCGAAATTTATAAAGTGTGACTTTTTCGACAGACTGAGCCCCGATTTCAGGTTAAGAAATAGGGGCTTTCAGCTTGTCGAAAAGGTCCGATGGGGCGGCAAATTGTGAGCTTGTGCAGCGGGCGGGGCTTGCCCCAAACCGCAAAAATTTTCCCTGCTTTATCTGCAAGCGGTCAAGATCGGTATCAGTCCTTCCGTTTAAAAAAATAATCCCTGACCGTATTCTGCACCGCCGCATACTGGCTTTTGGGTATGGGAATGCTGCGGTTGCCCAACATCATCAAATTATAGCGGGTTATTCCCACCGTGTTATCCAAATTCGCTATATATGCCCGATGAGGCATAAAGAAATTCATATTCTCTTTAAGTCTGTCAAACAGCTCCGACAGGGTGGCGTTGGTTTCCAGCACGCTGTTGTCGGACATGGTGATCTCCCGAACATGATTAAAGCTTTCGATCATCACGATCTTGTACAGAGGTATCCTTCTTATGCCGTCCTTGGTTTTTACCGCAAGAACTTCGTTTTTCTCGCCTGCTATTTTTTGGATAAGCCGAAACAGGGTCTCGTCAAAATTATCCTTTGACACCGGCTTCAGCAAGTATCCCGAGGCGTACACCGAAAAGGCGTCTAAGGCGTAATCCCTTGACGAAGTCAGAAAAATTATCTCCGAGTGCTCCCCTCGGCTGCGTATCATTTCCGCAAGACGTATCCCGGTCATATCGGGCATGAGCACGTCGAGTATATACAGGTCAAAATCCTTTTCCCGCTGCTCCAGCAGCTCCTTCGCCGAGGTAAAGGCGGTGAGCCGCAAAGGAAAATTCTCATGCTCCGACGCCAGCTGTGCGGTCATATCCTTGACCGCCAAAATATCCTCGCCGTTATCGTCGCATAAAGCTATTTCTATCAAGCGCTTCACCTTGCAATCTCCTTCAATACTTTTTTGGGAATGAAAAACTCGGGACTGCCCATAAAGCCGGGGGCTACCTCATACTCGTCGAAAACGATGACAAGCCTGTCGAAGGAATCGATATAGAAATTCGCATCGCCGTCTATTCGGGTAAATGCGTCGTCACCCTCCACAAAGAAGCCGCCGCCCTCGTGTTCGTTTTTATAGAGCATCTGTTCCAGTATTTCGGCGCTTATCACTCCGATATAATCGCTTCCCTCCTTAAACAGATCGGAAAGCTCCAGCACCCTGCCCTCGGTTTTGTCAAAGGTTATCCAGCGGCTGTAGTCCATTGAGCCGCCTGCGTTTATCGTCACGTTAAACTGTGCGATGAAGCAGCTTTCGTCGTCCCGTATAACGGTGTAGCGCATATCCTCAGCCACATAGCCGGTGTATCGGCGGTTAAAATACCACATAAATTTTTCCCTTGCCTCGTCGGTATAGCTTTTTACTGCGGTATTCAGCTCCTCGGAGCCGTCTCCGTCAAATTCGGGGATCTCTTCGTTTACGGAATTGCTGCCCCATTTGAGGTCAAGGCTCCTCACCGTGCGGATATTCACCGAAAGCAGCTCCGAGGCAGCCTCGGCGGCTGAAGGAAGCAGGTTGAGCATAACGACCGTTCCCAAGCACAAGCCCAAAAGAGAGGATAAGGCGCGCTTGGGCACGCTTGCGGGCTTTGCGTCCTTTTTCTTGTCGGAAGATCCGCCGTTGTCGTAGGACAAAGCCGTCTGGAACACAAATTCCCCGTTTTCAAGCATACAGCGAAGAAATCCGTTGTATTTTTCCGCGATCCGCTTCACCGAACGCAGACCGATACCGTGTTCGTCGGATGATCGGTGGGATAACTCGGGATCTTTCGAGGAAGCGGCGCTTCCCTCGGTGACGGGCAGACCGTTTTCGTCGAAACGTATCTCCTCAGAGCAGGGGTTTTCAATGGAAATAAGCAGCCTTCCGTCCCTGTATTCGGCGGAAACATTGATATACCGCTTTTCGGCGGGGAGCTTGACGCAGGCGTTGATGGCGTTCTCCACCGCATTTGCCAGCACAAGGCATACGTCGTTTTCCTCAAAGGGAAGCAGCTCGGGCAGTATGAAGCTTTGGTTTACCCTTACCCCTTTGCTCTCCGCCCTGCCGATGTATTCCGACAGCACGGCGTTAAGCTCGGGATTTTTGCAGTATTCAAAGCCCGCCGACTTGCCGAAGGAGCCGTTCAGCTTACCTGTATACTCGACGATCTTGCCGCAGTCCCCCTGCTTGGCAAGACCCTCTATGACGGTCAGGTGGTGGCGCATATCGTGCCTGTACTCTCGAATGGATTCCATTTTTTGAACCACCCTGTCGTAGCCCCGCCGCTGAATGTCGATATATTCGGACAGTTCCTTTTCCGTGCGCCTTGATCGGGCAAGCTCGGCAGCCTGCTTCACCAGGCTTGCGGAGATAAAGAAAATCAAAACGGAGATCATCATGGTAAAAAACAGCATGACCTCGTCCGTGGTGCTCTCCAAATAATAAAACATCATCAGAAAAGCCAAAATTACGGATAAGCAAAAGCCGCAGGTCACAGGCACCGAAAAACGCCTGAGCCGATTCTCGGAGGTGCACTGACGGAACGCACCGCCAATGAACCTAAACGCCGCAAACACCAATCCTGCCGCCGCCAATGCAATTACCGCATTGGTGATTACAAGCAGCGCCAACATTGACGCTTCCGTCTGCAAATTGGCAAATCCGATCAATACCTTAAGCAGCGATCTCAGGATCAGCACCCCAAGCGTTCCGACGGAGCAGACCGAAGCAGTATCGAGCACCCCGCCCTCCGACAAAAAGTACAAAAACAGCGAAAAAGGAAGATACGCCGTCAAAGGCAGCAGCGTAAGCATGAGCGTTGCCTCGCCGAGCAGCATTAACGCTGCATTCACCGTAAAAATCACAACGCCCGCCGCAGCCAAAGCGAAAACGGTCGCCGACTGCGAAAAGCGTCTTTTAAACAACGCCGTACAGATCAAAGCATACGACAAAAAAATAATTGCCTCCGCCGCCGCATTTCCGGCGGGAACCTGACCCAACGTCACCTGTCCTAACATCGATTTTTCTCCTGTAACAAGCCGCAGCCTTGATCCTTGCTGCGGCAAAAGATTTTATTCTTTTAATTATAGTGGGATTTTTGCCGCTTGTCAAGCGGCGGATTTTCCCGACTTCCCCGTTTAAGCCCGATTTTCTGCGTTTTTTCGCCGAAATTACGTTTCACGCAAAAAATAACGCATTTCACGCAAATAACAGTCGGCTATCGGAGAACGTTAAGAAAAAAGGATTGATTTTTTCGCATAAATAAGTTATAATACTAATAACATTTTAAATCAAAATCGGTGCAAGCGAACAATATCGATATGAAAGGAAGCGAAGGCAGTGGGAAAGTCCGATCAACTGACTACCGAGGATCTTTGGAAAATGGTGTGCGAATCGAAAAACATCTGCTCGGATTGGGACGGAATGTCATCATATATGGAATCCCTGTCCTTCCACGAAAAGCTTTTTCAGCTTTCCGAGCAGCACGGCGTAAACGCCGCCCAACTGGGCAAAAAAGCACTGCTCAGCCGTTCCTTCTCATATCAGATCTTTTCGGGGGAAAGGATACCCCAAAGAGATATTATACTGCGGATCGCAATCGTGCTGGAGCTTGACATTGCGGATACTCAGCGGCTGCTTTGTCTTGCCTCCAGAGGGGGACTTTACCCCAAGGTAAAGCGGGACGCAATAATCATTTATTGCCTAAAAAACAATTTTGACATTTACAAAACCGACGAGCTGCTTGTGGGACTTGAGCAAAAACCGCTGCTGTAAAGAAAGATAATCTATGGAAAATATTGTAAAAAGCTTCTTGGAGCTGACCGATCAAGACGAATACGAAATGATAAAATGCCTTAAGGACGGAGAAGCGGTCAAGGTATATCTTTTGTATGACAGAAAATGCGGAAGAAAGCTTTTGTTAAAATGCTCCCAAAGGGAAAAGGGCTGCCTCGAAGCCGAAGCGGAAACACTGTCGCAGCTTAGGGCAAACGGCATTCCCGCCCTGCTTAGATGCTTTGAGTATCGGGGCTGCGTTTTTCTTCTCAGGGAATATATCGAGGGTCAAACGCTGAAGGAATATATTGACCGCAAGGGCAAAATTTCGGTCGAGGAAGCGGCTGAGATAGGTATAAAGCTTTGCGGTATCCTGTCTTATCTGCACGGCAGACAGCCGCCCGTGATCCACAGGGATATAAAGGCGGAAAATGCGGTGATAACCGACGAAAGGCAGCTCTACATAATAGATTTCGGCACTGCCAGAGATTACAGCCCGCTGTCCTCGCAGGACACCTGCATTATGGGCACTCCTGCCACCGCTCCTCCCGAGCAGTTCGGCTTCGGACAAACCGACGAACGGTCGGACATTTATTCCTTGGGAATACTTTTGCGGCAGCTGGTCACGGGAGAGGTGGATCTGAAAAAAGGGGACGTTCCCGCCAAAATAAGCAAGATAATAAGGCGCTGCACCGACTTTTCCCCCGACAAAAGATACGGCAGTGCGCAAGAGCTGAAAAAAGCCCTTTCCTCCCTTAAAAGAAAAGGACCGCCGAAGATCCTTTGCGCCGCAGCGGCGGCTGCGCTGATCTCCGCTTTGGCGGCGGGCATATCGGTGAGAGCCTTTGACGGCAGTCTTTACACAAGCAAAAGCATTACAAGAGAACGGGAACAGCAGGAGCAGGATCAGCAGGAGCAGCAAGAACAGAAGAAAAAGCAAAACGACGTCTATCGGTTCAAGGACAGCATAATAGAAGCCGAGGTATGCCGTATTCTCGAGAAGGACAAGGGAACGGTCACCGCCGACGACCTTAAGCACATAACCTCGCTGAACATAGTGGGGGACGTCTCTCTCGACGCAGGGGCTTTCGACAGGATCAACACCCACGGTTCGTTTATACAAATAGATCTTGAGGAATACGATCAGTGGGGACAGGTCTCCTCCTTGGAGGACATTGCCGCCATGCCCAACATCACCGAGCTTGTGCTGTGCAATCAGTCTATCAGCGATATTTCGCCCCTTGGCGGCAGCAAAATAAAAATGCTTGCCCTCCACGGCAACAGCATTTCCGATATTTCCCCACTTGCCGACTGCCGCTATCTCGAAATGCTGAAAATCAGCAATAATATCATAAGCGACTTTTCCCCCCTGATCAGCTGCAGCTACCTGAGCTATCTTAATGCGGGAGCAAACTATATGGAGGATCTGGAGGACATAGCCGGCATTAAAAATCTGATCCATCTGTATCTCCACGACTGCCCGCTTTTGACGGACGGCTCGGCGCTGGGAAAAATGAACAGGCTTATGACGCTGAGCATAAAGCCGCTGGACGCCGCAGGCTTTGAAAACATAAGCGCCTTGACCCGACTTACATGGCTTGAATTTTGGAACACTGATTTCGACGTGGATCTTAACAGGCTGTCGGGGCTTAAAAAGCTGAACGGTCTGTTTATAGACGGAGCCGATATAAAGTCCTTGGACGGTATCGAAAATTTTACCGAGCTAAGCTACCTTGTTCTTATCAGCATCAACGCCGAAAGCCTTTATCCCTTGAGCAAGCTGGAAAATCTTCACACCTTGGATATTCAAAAAGGCAGCTACGGCGATTACAGTGCGATCGGAGATATTCCCGACCTGACGGAGCTGCGTATCAGCGCAGGTCACGCCGACCATGTAAAGGAATATGTCCGAGATGACGTAAATTTAGTTATTTATTGATTTGATAATTTATTAGACCTCCTCGGAAACTGGAGAAGTGCCGTATGACGCAGCAATTTTGCCGCAAGGCGAAGTCCGTTTTCCGCAGGAATACTGTATGTATTTCAAGGAAAATGGGCAAAGCATTGTGGCAAAAGGGCAAGTCAGACGGTGCTTCGTAAGTTTCCGAGGAGGTCTGTTAAAATAGTACGCAGATTGCGTACCAAAATTACCGTAAGGTTTGGTATAATGGAAGGAGTAACTTTCGTTATACCAAACCTTACGGTTTTTTGAGGTGAATATGAATTTATCCGATTATAACAGCCTTTGCCCCTCATGCCTAAAGCCGATAGCGGACGACAACAATTTTTGCGTCGGCTGCGGCTGTCCCATATCCTATGAAAATAAGCCTCATCAGCTGGCGGTATGCTCCGCTCTGAACGGAAAATACTACGTCGGCAAGGCGTTGAAGGAGGATAAATCGGGAATTTCTTATCTCGGGCTTGACCTTACCGAAGAGCGGAAGGTCATCATAAAGGAATTTTACCCCAAGGGTTTAGTCAAGCGGTTGCAGGACGGCTATACCGTAGAGCCGGGCGGCATTGCGGAGGAGATCGGCAAGTCGGACGCAGCGGAGCTGTGGGACGGATATGCCCCGGAGCCCGATGAAAACGGCGAAACGGAGAAGGCGCCCGAAAAAAGCCTCCCCGACCCCGCAAAAGCGGCGGAATTTGACAAGGGCAGATCGGAATTTGCCGACAAAGCCTCCGATATGGCTTATTTCCGAAGGTACAAGGGCTTGGCGGCAATGCTTGACAGCTTTGAGGAAAACGGCACGGTGTACAAGGTTTTGGAATATACCGAGGGCAAGCCTTTATCCGCACTTTACGACGAAGAAGGAGCAATAGACCCCGAGGAGCTTTTGGTGCTTTTAGAGCCCGTATTTATGGTGGTGAACGCCTTTAACGAGGTGCAAAAGGTTCACGGCGGAATAAACCCCGACAACATAATCGTTACCGACGAGGGCGCAAGGCTTATGGATTTTGCCGACGATCTGCTCTGGCAGGAGGCTGAGGCGGACAAATCGGGCTATTACGCTCCCGAGCAATATGACGGTCACATAAAAACCGGTCCTCACGATATAGGTCCGTGTACGGATATTTATTCGCTGGCGGCAGTCTATTACAGGGGAATAACGGGTATGCCCCCTGCCGTCGCCAAAAAGCGGATCAGCTGGGATGCGCTGAGCATGCCCACCACCTTAAACAAAAAAATAAACGTAGACACCGAAATGGCAGTCATAAAGGCGCTTTCGGTGGAGCCCTCGAAAAGATACAGAATGGCAAGTAAATTTTATGATGATCTGGTAAGCTCGATTTTAAGCCGAAAATGATTCATCGAAAGGATATAAGCATGAAAGAAAACATTTTGGACACATTATGCCTCAGCTGCATGAAGGACACGGGAGAGAAATTTGAATACTGTCCTTTTTGCGGAGCTGCCGCAGGCGTTGAGAACCAGTTTCACCAGCTTGCCCCCAAGTCGGTGCTGAACGGACGCTTTGTGGTGGGAAAGACCTTGGGGCAGGGCGGCTTCGGCATTACCTATGCGGGCTACGACCTTACCACGGGCGACAAGGTGGCAATCAAGGAATTTTATCCGGACGGAGGGGTTTCCCGCCAAAAGGACATGTATACCATACTTCCCTACAGCGAAAAAAAGACCGAGGAGCTTTTCACCGACGGAAGAGCCAAATTTCTCAAGGAAGCGCAAAAGCTTGTAAAATTCACCAACATCAACGGCATTGTTCAGGTGAGGGATTACTTTGAAGAAAACGGCACCGCCTACATAGTTATGGAATATGTTGAGGGTCCCACTCTTATCCAGTATCTGAACAAGCTGGGACAGCCGATATTGCCCTCGGATCTGTACACGCTGCTGTGTCCCGTTTTCGACGCCTTGGAGCAGGTACACGCCAAGGGAATACTTCACCGAGATATAAGCCCCGATAATATCATAGTTTCGCCCACCTCGGCAAAGCTGCTGGATTTCGGCGCTGCGAGAGATTTCTCTCTCCTCGGAGAAAAAAGCAACACCATAAACATCAAAGCGGGCTACGCTCCCGAGGAGCAATATCTGACCCACGGAAAACAGGGTCCTTGGACGGACGTATACGCCCTTACCGCCACCTGCTACAGAGCGGTCACGGGAAAAACGCCCGCTTCCTCCATAGAGCGCCTTTCCGCCGACGATCTGATCCCGCCCTCCACCTTAAGCCCGAATGTAACTCCCGCCTTGGAGCAGGTCTTGCTGAAGGGCATGGCGGTGAGAAAGGAAAACCGCTATCAGTCGGTAAAAGAATTCAGAGATTCCTTCAGCCGTGCGGTAAACGGAGCGTCCGCCGCTTCGCCCTCACAGCCCCAACCGGTATATGCCGCCAACGCACAGCCCGCATACAACACTCAACAGGGCTACACTGCGCAGCAGCCCCAGCGCAGCTATGCGCCCCCGCAGCAGCAAGGCTATACCGCACAGCAGCCCCAGCGCAGCTACGCACCGCCTCCCCCGCAAATCAACACGGCGCAGCAGCCACAAAACCGACCCCCGCAGGGCTACATGCCGCCGCCCCAAAACCGACCCCCGCAGAGCTATACGCCGCAGCAGCCCCAAAACCGCTCGCAGCTTAACTACAGCTCCTCATGGAACGCCAACGCCAACAAAAGCGGAGCCTATCCCAATCAAAACAGACCCGCAGCGCCTCAGCAAAATTATGCAAATCCCGCAGCCCAAAACGGCGGCAATAAGCCGACAATGTGCATGATATTCGGCATTGCCTCCATCGTAGCCCTGATCCTTTTCGGATATATCATCGGAAGCGATCTGTTGGGCTTAGGCGGAGGAATAGGCTTCGGCATAGCCGCATTGTGCATGGGTATTCCCGCAAAAAACAAGGGCGTCAAGAACAGCAAGCTCACGGCGGGCATCGTGACGGGAATTGTGGGCTTGGGCTTAACGGCTCTCTCTATTTTGCTGATAATCATTCTGTTGTGATCAACTGCGATCGGTTTTAAACCGCCGCTCCCCTACAGCCGTTTTTATTGCAATCATTTCGGTTCAGTCATTTTCTGCAATCGTTTTGTTTGTTTAAAAATAAATCAATTATTTTTTCAGGAGGACTTTATTATGCCTAACATGCAAGTTTGCCCCAACGGTCATTACTATGACAGCGACCGCTACCCTCAGTGCCCCTACTGCAAAGCTCCCGACAGCACTCTTCCCGCTTCGGGCGGCGAGATAGGAGCTACCATGCCTCTGCCCAAGGATTTTATGCAAAGCATTGAAAGCGGCTCTGCGCCCGCTTCCGCCCCTGCCGCTCCCGTAATGGAGAAAACCGTGCGTCTTGCTCCCGAGGATATGCAGACGGATCCCGTGGTAGGCTGGATCGTATGCATCGACGGCTCGGATAAGGGCAAGGACTTCCGTCTCCACAGCGGCAACAACTTTGTCGGCAGAAGCGGAAAAATGGATATTACCCTTACGGGAAAATACGTATCCTCCGAAAACCATTTCTGCGTAAGCTACGACAAGCGTCACGACAAGTATTTTGCCGCAATGGGCGTAGGTCAGGAGATGGTATACCTTAACGAAGAACCCCTTGCGGGCACTAATGCTATCCAGCTCAAGCAGGGCGATATTATCGAGGTAGGCAAGACCAAGCTTATATTTATACCCTTATGCGGCGACAGCTTCCACTGGGATTGGGGCGAAGAATGAGGATAATTACAGACAATTCCATAGGCGGCTTGGGAGGATTTTTCGCTCCTCCCGAGGAGACCGCTGCCAAAACCGAGCCTGTAACTGCCGAAGAAGTCGGTGCAACAGCCGAGGAGACTACTGTTACCGAAGCTCAGCCCGCAGCAGCAGAGGAAACCGCCGCAGCTCAGCCCATAGTAACCACCGAGGAAATTACGGCTGCAAAAACCACCGAAGACGGCGGACTGGCGGGATTAGAGGAAATACTGGGCGGCGCCGACGGCGAGGAGACCGCCTATACCGCCCAGCCGCCCGACGCACCCAAATCCGACGTTCAAATGCCCATGCCGCTGTTGATCGGACTTATTGCGGCAATATGCGTATTGGCGGCGGTTATAATCCTTCTTGTCACCAAGCTCAAAAAATCCAAAAAAGGCGGAGCAAATCAACCTCAGCCTGCGGCTTACCCGATCAATACCGCCGCAGCTCCGAATACTGCCGCAGCCGGCGCCGTACCCGCTCCGAGCCCGACTGTAGCGGCCGCCGACAGCGTTAATACCGCCGCAGGTCAAAATACTGCTCCAAGTCAGACGGCAAAGGCTTCCGACAGCGCCAACGTCCCTTCGGGTCAAAATGTAAAATCCGACGTGGGCAATACTGTTGAAATTAAGAAAAAGGCGGAGAATATGAATAATCCTGCGGAGCTTCCGATCACCGTCACTCTCGGCGACGGTCATTCCAAGCCGAAATTCTCTTACGAGATCGGCAACGTTCACAATCAGGGCAGACGGGAGGAGCAGCAGGATTCCTTCTGCATTTCCGACGTAAGCAACAAGTCCGATTTGGAAAACAAGGGGCTTATGGCGGTGGTAGCCGACGGAATGGGCGGACTTGAATCGGGCGCCTCCGTGTCCCAGCTGGTCAGCAATATTTTCCTGAGCCGATACCGCAGCAGCGCCGTTCCCGACTGTAAAAGCTTCTTATACGAGGCGGTGATGGAATCGGAGCAGGAGGTCAAAAAATACATTGAGACCAACCGTGTGGACGGCGGCTCGACCTTGGTGGCGGTAATGATAAAGGACGGAATGTTGAGCTACATTTCGGTAGGCGACAGCTTTATTTTCCTTATCCGCAAGGGAAAGCTCATAAAGCTCAACGTGGAGCACACCTACGGGAATCTGCTCCGCGAGCGCGCCGCAAGGGGAGAGATCGACCCCGAGGAGGCGGAGATCAACCCGAAGCGAGCCTCTCTCACCTCCTACATCGGCATTGACAATCTGCGTCTTATTGACAAAAACGACACGCCCATTCCCATAATGGACGGGGATATACTCTTTCTGTGCTCCGACGGCGTATACAACGCACTGGGCGACAACGCACTGCTGGAGGTGATGACGGGAGGAGAATTTTCCGAAGCTGCCGAAAGGGTTGAACAGACGGTTTTAATGCAGAATATCGCCACGCAGGATAACTTTACGGCGGTAATGATAAAAATTACGGGAGGAAAATAACTTGCTTAAAAAAAATAAAGGGCTGAAAGCCCTGCTGTGCGGAATTTCGGCGGCGTCGATCCTTATGACGGCTTGCCCTGCGGTCAGCGGCGAAGAGGTCGCAGAGGGCTTCCCCGAGGATTTCAATTACAGCAATATGATATTGGCAACCGACGATAAGGAATCCTTGGAGTTTACCGCTTTCTGCGCCGCTGTCCGAGATAACGGCAAATCGGCTTATGTTGTCTCCTTTAACGTTCCGGGACTGTTAAGCTTACTTGACGAGGAAATTTACCCGAAGCGCTTGACCTGTCTCCCCACCGACGTTTATAACGACGGAAACGGTAATAACCAGTCCCTCGAAATCTACAGCATTTACGAATCCCGTTTGATCGACGACACAATGGGCTTTGTTGCGGTTTATTACACCGAGGATTTTGAAAAAAGCTATTTCTCTCGGTTGGGCGGAGCGAGATTGGCGCCTGTAAGCACTTTAGCAAAGGGCGATAAGGTGTTTATCGCCACATTTGACAACCCCAACGAGATCATCAGCGATTACGGCGCAGTGACCTCAGTAGACAGAGCGGACTGCTCCTTTACGGTGCGATCCAATGCGCAATGGGTGCAAAACAGCAACGTTGCGTGGGTCGGCTCGCCCATAATCAACGAAAAGGGCGAAATTGTGGGCGTTGTAATGCCAAATACCGATGAAGACGATTTGTCTACGGTTTCCGTTTACGGCTTAGACGATATTATAGATTATTTGGAAGACGAATGTTATCTTTCCGTATACGACCCGAACTACAACGGCAGCGGCAGCAGCGGAAACAATGAAAACAACGGCAATAACGGTAACAACGGAAACAACGGAAATAACGGCAACAACGGAAATAACGGTAACAACGGTAATAACGGAAATAACGGCAACAACGGCAACAACGGCAACAACGGCAACAACGGCAACAACGGCAACAACGGCAACAACGGCAACAACGGAAATAACGGAAATAACGGCAACAACGGAAATAATAACAATAACAATAATAAGGAGGACGAGGATACGAACTCAAAAACAATTATAATTGTTGTAGTAATTTTAGCAGTTGTGGGTGCTGCCGTTGCTGCATTCTTCATCGTAAAGAAAAAGAAGAACGGCAGCATGCCGCCTCAAAATTACGGTCAGCCGATGCCCGTAAATCAGCCGCAGGGCTACGGCGGGCAGCCCATGAATCAGCCGCAGAATTACGGCGGGCAGCAAAATTACGATCCTCAGCCGATGAACCAACCGCAAAATTACGGAGAACAGCAAAATTACGGCGGACAGCCGATGAACCAACCGCAGGACTACGGCGGACAGCAAAATTACGGCGGACAGACCGCAGCTCCGCAAGGCTATCAAGCACCGGACAATAACAATTTTGCCGGCGATCAAGTGCCTGCCACCACATTTATACAGACAAATCTGACCTTGAAATGTGCGGGCGGCAAGCTGAGCGGCAAAAGCTATCCGATTTTGGACACCCTTTGCATCGGCAGAAATTCGGCTCTCTGCAATGTGGTTTATCCCGAAAACGAACCCGGCATCAGCGGCATACACTGTAAAATAACCGTTGCGGGCGGTCAGGCGCAGCTTACCGACATGGGCTCTTCCGCAGGCACTTTTATAAACGGGGTGCAGATCCTGCCCAATGTTCCTTACCCTATGCCCGCAGGCAGCAAGTTTTATATAGGTTCTCCCGAAAATCTCTTCGAGATCTCGGAGTGACCGTAGAAAGGATTATTTATGAGATGTGAAAAATGCGGGCTGGATTACAGCTCACAGCTGGAACGCTGCCCTTACTGCGGCGCTTCAGCCGCCCACGGCGGAAAAACCGAATTTTACGGAAAGGCAGCCTATTCCAACGTGAGAATCGGCGATCTGTTCAGCGGCATGTTCAGCGGACACCCCAAGGGAACCGCACTGAAGCTTTTCATGTCGGGCACTCCCGAAACCACCCCCAAAACAAACGAAATGTTGGCGCAGTGGCAAAAGCCATGGCTGTTTTTCAGGCTTTTCATTGTGGGCGTGATCTTCTGCCTGTTTTGCGGCATTATGATCTATATGGGACAGCCTGCTGGCTATATAACCTTATGGACGATAGGCTCGCTGATTATCCCTTTGGTTATTCTGACCTTTTACTGGGAGATCAACATTCCACGAGATATACCAATATATATTGTGGTGGGCGTATTTTTCTTAGGCGGCGTTATTTCCCTTGCCATAACCCTTATAATGTCGGCGGTTTTTAAATCGGAATACAGCCAGTACGCTTGGTCCGCACCCTTTTCCGAAGAACCTGCCAAGCTGTTGGCGGCGGTGATCTTTATAAGAAAATCCAACACCAAATACGGCTTCGGCGGCCTTCTCATAGGCGGAGCGGTGGGCGCAGGCTTTGCCGCCTTTGAAAACATCATGTACATAATCAATAACTACAGCCAAATGGCTTATTTGACCGGCGTGGCGGACGCAGTGGGAGCTTACGTAGGCGACCCCACTGCGGCGGCAATGGAGGTGTTCTTCCTGCGCGCCATACTCTCCTTCGGCGGTCACACGATCTGGGCGGCTATGTACTGCGCTGCCCTGTCATTGGAAAAGGGCACGGCTCCGCTGAATATAAACCATTTCTTCAAAAAAAGGTTCTTGATCTACTTCGGTTCTGCCGTGGGACTTCATTTCCTTTGGAATTTGGTCGATTTGGGCATATGGTTTCAGATTATCTTAATGTGCGTGGGAATTTTCGTGCTGTTTACCATTATAAAGGTATGCCTTAAGCAGGTGGTACAGACGGCGGAGCTGGCAAGGTTCAATCCCGACGTCCCGCCCGTCTCCTTTGCCTCGGACGCACAGCCGCAGATGATGCCCCCGCCTCAGATGATGCCGCAGCAGCCCCAACAGTATCAACAGCCCCAGCAGTATCAGCAGCCGCAGGCTCCTTACCCTGCTCCGCAGCAAAATTATATGCCCCGGCAAAGCCCCGCTGCGCAGCAGAATTATATGCCGCAAATGAACAACGTTCAACAGCCCGGCACGGTGCAGCAGGTTCAAGCACCCGCAGCGGTAACGGTGAAAACGGCTCAGCTTGTGGGCGTAAACGGACCGCTCCAAGGCAAGATCATAGAATTTACCAACGAAGTCACTATCGGCAGAGACCCCGCCCAATGCAATGCGGTGCTTCCCGCCAACACGCCGGGAATAAGCAGAAAGCACTGCTCGGTGCGGCTTGCGGGCGATTCCTTTATGATCACCGACCACGGCTCCTCCTCGGGGACGTTTTTGGCGGGCGGTCAGAAGGTTCCCCAAGGACAGTACGTTACCTTGGACAGCGTTTTCTATTTAGGCGATCAACAAAATATGTTTTCTGTTAACATAAAGTAATAGGGAGGTAAATATGGCGGATTCAAGAGTTTTTCAAAAGCTGCCCGGAATAGGTGTTGACGGCATAGGCCGCAGCGTGCAGAATTATCTGCGCAGAAAGGGCTTAATGGTACAGGGCGGCAAGGCGGGACAGGGCTATCTGGTCCAGGCCAAGGACGACGACAGCTGGAAAAAGATCTCGGGCATGAGCTCGGCTATACAGGTGGAAATTTCCGACGTAGGCAGCGGAATTTTGGTAAACGTGGGCAACGGGAACTGGTCGGATAAGGTAGGCGCAGGCGTGCTGGGCTGGTTCGTGTTCGCCCCCTTGGCGGTAACGGCGATCGTGGGCACGGTGCAGCAGTCTCAGCTTCCCGGAGAGATATTCTCCCATATAGAGCGCTATATTGCCACAGGCGGCAAGGATATGTATTTGGGCGGAGACTTTACCAACGCCCAAGCGGGCTATCAGGTTTGTCCCCACTGCGGAAGCGAGATCCCCGAGGGTCAGTCCTTCTGCTCCAGCTGCGGTCAGTCCCTTACGAAGACCTGTCCCGGCTGTAAAAAGGAAGTGCCTTTGAATTTGGACTTCTGCCCCTGCTGCGGCACCAAAATGGACTCGATCCCCACCGTCACCTGTCCCAAGTGCGGCGCAAAAATGGCGGAGGGGGCTACCTTCTGCGTATCCTGCGGCACGAATTTGGTAACGCCCCAAGCTCCCGTTCCCTCGGGCGGTGCGGCGGTGGTTACGGTGGTCAGCGGACCTCTGCGGGGAGCCGCCTATAATTTCAGCAGCGATATAACCATCGGCAGAGACCCTGCAAGGTGCAGCATTGTGCTGCCCTCGGATCTGCCCGGCATAAGCCGCAAGCACTGCTCGCTGCGGGTACAGAACAAAAGCGTTTACATCTGCGACCACAACTCCACATCGGGCACTTTCCTTGCCAACGGTCAAAAAGTGGCGTCCGAGCAGTGGACGCCCGTAAGCGGCGCATTTTATCTGGGCAGCACGCAGAATATGTTTTCCGTAAGCATAAAGTAATATTAATTAAAGGATATATACCATAATGGCTAATATGATCAAAAAATTTATCGGTACGATCTGTCTTGGCGCAATGCTTCTTTCCCTTACCTCCTGCAATGCTTCGCAGGAGGCTGCGGACAACACGGCGGAGCAAACGAAGGCTCCTGCAAAAACGGAGGCTGCCGCCGACACAGCGGCAAAAACGTCCGCTGCCGATGACGTATCCGCCGACCCCGATGCGTCCCAATACGAATTTCAGATCTCGGACGAGGGAGCGGGAATAATGAGCTATAACGGAGACGGCGGAACGGTAGCAATACCCGAAACGCTTGGCGGCAAGCCTGTCGTTTCAATCGGCAAAAAGGCTTTTTCGGGTCGGGAGGACATTACCGAGATAATAATTCCCGATACCGTTACAACCATCGGCGACTTTGCTTTTTCAAACTGCACAAGTCTTGCGAAAGCGACTATCCCCGACTCCGTTATAAGCATTGGCAGCTACGCATTTGCCAAAACCGGTCTTACGGAGATAACCGTTCCCGAAGGCACAACAACAGTGGGGATCGATACGTTTTCAGGCTGCGAAAAGCTTAAAAGCATAGAGGCAGACCCGTCAAATCCGATTTATTATTCTGAGGACGGAGTTTTGTTCGCACGGGCGAGCAAAGCGCTGGTTCAATATCCCGGGGGCAAGGACGATACCGCTTACACTGTTCCCGACGGCATTGAAAGGATCGCTGCGGATGCTTTCGCCGGCAATAAGCTGCTTACCGAGGTGACGCTTCCTCAAAGCCTTGCCGTTATCGGCGGCTCTGCGTTCTGCGAATGTATTTCGCTAAAAAAGATCGCCATTCCCGCCCTTGTTCAAGAAATAGGTACTTCCACCTTTATGGACTGTACCTCACTTGCCTCCGTAAGCATGGAGGGAGTTTATATTATAGGCTATGCGGCATTTAACGGCTGCAAGGATCTGACGGAGGTAAGCCTCCCCGATACCGTTAACGCTATAGACGAGACCTCATTCGGGGAATGTGAGAAGGTACAATTCAGCTATAGAGGGAAAACCTACGGCTACAACGACTGGGATTCGATGATCGCAGATATATCCGCTTCACAGTGACGCCGTTGACCCGACTGCGAGCGTGCCTTAAGCGCCGTTCCAACGTCGGCAGCTTAAGGGGACTATATCACCCTTACGTTCTTCCCCCTGTTAACGCCGTATTTAACAAAATGATTCTCCCTGCCCTCCTTGACAACCGCAAATACGTTTTCGCAGCAGTCCAACGCTTCGTAGCGGGCGCAGGCGAGGGCTGTGTCGGTATAGGAGGTGGAAACGAGCCTGACCTCCGTCGCCTGTTCAAGCACCCTGTAATAAAGCTCTCTGGTATCGGGGTGCCATTTTGCAGCCTGTTCCTCATAGGGAATTATGCAGCAAAGCGTTACCTCGCTGTCGCCCCTCATTATGTAGGTAACTATTTCCGCCGCCCACAGATCCGCCCCCTCTTGGCAAACCGAGTAAAAATTCTTGATCCCTCCCATATACATATCGTTTATATATTGCGCCAACTGAAGCTTTAATGCAATACATTTGGGGTCGGTGCTGTCATAGCCGAAGCTGAAATCCGTTAAATTCGATGCGATAAAAGTACAAGCGTTGTTTTTCATGTTATCTACCTTCCATTTATACTTTTTCGATATATTGTAGCTTTCCTCAATATTTTACCGCAATATTTTGTTTTTTTCAATAGAATTTGATGCAAAAAACCGATTTGTGACCTAAACGGCGCAAATCGGTTTGTTATAATGCTTTACAGAATTTCCCCTGATTTTTTACCGAAAAAAATCAGGGGTTTTTTCGGTGATTTGGAATGTTAATGAAGTATTTTGTCGAAAAACTGCGGCTTTTGGCGGTCAATATGCCTTTTCCGCAGAGTTCACCACCAATATGTCCCCCTCCTTAAAGGCGGTGCTGCCTCTCGGGATAATGACCCTTCCGCCTCTTTTTATAAGCACCACCAAGCTTCCGTTGTCGGGAGGCAGCTCACAAAGCTTAAGCCCGCAATATACGCTTTTTTTGGTGACATTGATCTCGGTGAGACTGATACCCGCCCTGTCGCTTAAAGCAGGGGCACACAAAACCGCCGTATCCCCGGGAGCAAGCCTTGTGAAGCCCTTGGGCACGATCCTTTCGCTGCCCCGCAAAATTATCGCCACCAAGGTTTCGGGAGGCAGGCTCAGCTCCTTTATCTGCCTTCCCGCCCAGCGGTCTCCCTCGTTGACGCTGATACGTATGAACTGCACGGGCAATTCCTCGGAATAGTCGTTAAAGGTGGTCATTACGTTGTTGGTATCGTCTATCATGTTGAGCCTTTCGGCAAGGAACGGTATCAAAGAGCCCTGCAATAGCAGAGAAAAAAGCACCGTTATAAATACCGTGTGAAACAGGTCGTACTCCTGAAAATCAAAGGCTGCCGCCGACATGATCGCAAATACTATGGAGGCAACTCCCCTCAGTCCCGACCAAGAAACCAACAGCATTTGGTTCAATTTGCACTTAAAGGGCGCCAATATGGCGAATACCGATACGGGTCTTGCCACAAAGCTCATAAACAAGGCTATGGCAATTCCCGGCAAAACCACTTGGGGCAGCTTCGAGGGGAACGCCAACAGCCCTAACATGAAAAACACCAGCATTTGCAGCAGTCCCGTCACTCCGTCGAAAAAATGTACAAGGCTTCGCTTGCCCTCTATAGGCTGATTTCCCAAATATATTCCCACAATATAAGCGCTTAAAAAGCCGTTTCCTCCCAATACCGCAGGGAGAGCGTAGGACAGCAGCGCCACCGCCACCATCAGCACCGACTCCATTCCGCCTGCACCGAATTTAAACCTTTTCATGGCAAACCAAGCGGCAATGCCTATCAAAAAGCCCAAGCCCCCTCCGATCAAAAGCTGCTTCACCAGCAACAGCGCCAAGCCCTCGGGAGAAGCGCCGCCCTGTATCACCGATAATACGATCACGGTCAGCATATAGGCAAAGGGGTCGTTGCTGCCGCTTTCCAGCTCCAGCAGAGAGGCGGTGTT
>JAMPBF010000109.1 GCA_023666805.1 Bacillota bacterium | reverse complement strand
GTAATGCTCAGCGGCGACAACAAGCGCACTGCGGAAGCGGTAGGCGGCAGCTTGGGCATAGATCGGGTCATTTCCGAGGTGCTTCCCGCCGACAAGGAAAGGGTCATAAGAGAGCTTCAAGCCGAAGGGAAGCTGGTGGCAATGGTCGGAGACGGAATAAACGACGCCCCCGCTCTTGCCCGTTCCGATGTGGGAATGGCAATAGGCGCAGGTACGGATATAGCTATTGACAGTGCCGATATAGTGCTGATGAAAAACAGTCTTTTGGACGTGTCGGGTGCGATAAAGCTGAGCAAGGCGGTTATCAGAAACATAAAGGAAAACCTTTTTTGGGCGTTTTTCTACAATGCTTTGTGCATACCGTTGGCGGCGGGAGCCTTTGTACCGCTTTTGGGCTGGCATTTAGACCCTATGTTCGGAGCGTTGGCGATGAGCCTTTCCAGCTTTTGCGTGGTAACCAACGCTTTAAGATTAAAGCTGTTTAAGTTTAAGCACCCCGGCTATGAGCCGTCACAGACGTCGGCTTCGGAAAGGGTTACGGTAATCGAAGCGGCAGC
Source organism: Bacillota bacterium (assembly GCA_023666805.1). Taxonomy (GTDB): domain Bacteria; phylum Bacillota; class Clostridia; order Oscillospirales; family Ruminococcaceae; genus Ruminiclostridium_E. Next base: position 8,258 of record JAMPBF010000109.1, on the reverse strand, counting down.
TTCCGAAAAAACTGCCGCAGAAAATAATGAAAAAGGAGAAATTATCATGAGCAAGAAGATCTTAGTTGAGGGAATGAGCTGCGGACACTGCTCCGCCAGAGTTGAAAAGGCATTGAATGCGATCGAGGGCGTAAGCGCAAGGGTCGATTTGGAGCAAAAGACCGCTTTTGTAGACCTTTCCGCCGACGTAAGCGACGATGTCCTGACAAAGGCTGTCGTTGACGCAGGCTATGAGGTAAAGGGAATCAGCTGACGCTCGAAGCAGAGATATTTTTGCAAGACAAATCCGCCGTCTTTCATTAACGAAAGACGGCGGAATATTTTTTGAGAAATTTCCAATATTGTATTGACAAATAATATTATATTTGCTATAATATAATACAGAAAATAGAAACACAAATTTATTGATGAAAGGTGAGAAAAAATGTCATTTCCAATAAGCGCAGCCCTTTTAGATTCTTTAGTGCTGGCGGTTGTGGCAAAAGAGGACACCTACGGCTACAAGATAACCCAAGATATACGAGCCGCCGTAGAGGTGTCCGAATCCACCCTGTATCCTGTGCTTCGACGGCTGCAAAAGGAAGAAAACCTTGAGACCTACGACAAGGAATATCAAGGCAGAAATCGGCGCTATTACCGTGTGACGGACAAGGGCAGGGCAGCTTTGTCACTGTACCGTGAGGACTGGAAGCTTCACAGAAAAAAGATTGAAGATATACTGCTTACCCAAGGAGAGGAGAACATCAATGAACAAATATGACTTTTTGTCCCGCCTGAGAACTGCCTTATCCCCGCTTCCACAGGAGGAGAGGGACGCAGCGATGAGTTATTACGAGGAATTTTTCAGCGAAGCGGGAGAGGATAACGAGCAGTCGGTGATCGCAAGCTTAGGCGCTCCCGAGGAGCTGGCAAAATCCATAATAGATGAGAACAATCTGGAAAATCCCGCCAATAAAGGTGGATTTGCAGCCGATGAACAGACGGCTTCCGGATTTGAAGGCAGCATCGGCTTTACCCCGCCTCCTGCCCCCGCCCCTGCCCCTGCTGAAGCCGGTAAGTGGTCAAGCGGACAAATTGCCCTTTTTGTGGTATTGGCAGTGCTTTCTTCACCTATATGGCTGGGACTTTTGTGTGCGGTTTTCGGTGTGATCGTGGGGATATTCGGTGTAATAGTAGGAGTTGTTGCGGCTCTCGGGGCATGCGCCGTTGCGTTTTTGGCAGGCGGATTTATAGCGCTGTTTGAAGAGCCTCCCTTGGGAATAATGATGATAGGCTTGTCCTTTATTTGCGCAGGACTTTTCCCCTTAGTTATATATCCGCTGTCCAAGCTGGCTGTTAAAGGCACTAAGGCTTGTGTAAAGCAGATAGGCAGCCTTATAAACAAAATTACGGGCAGAAAGGAGAAGGTACAGTGAAAAAGGAAAATGTAAAATATATAGTCGGCGGTTCAATGGTTGGCTTCGGACTTCTTTTGGTGATCATTTCGGTTTGCGTGGGCGGCTGGAAAATGCTTGTGGACTTTGGCGGCGTAAACATTGATATGGACGGTATACATTACTACTATTATGATGAAGAAAATTTACAATCGGGGGTTAATACAATGGAAACAGCGGGGATCAAGAATTTGGATATAGACGTGGACTACGGCGAGCTTGTAATTAAAACCGCCGATGTTGAGGAAATCGAGATCAACAGCAAAAACGTTACCGACAAACGGTTTAATTATAAGCAGAACGGCGATACGCTCAAAATAACCTACGGCGGCGGCTTTTCCTTCTTTACATGGCGGGGAAATTCCGTTATTACCGTGACCGTTCCGAGCAATATGACGTTTGACAAAGTGGAAATCAGAAACGGCGCAGGCAGCATGGGCGCAGACGGACTGACGGCTAAGGAATTAAAGGCTGAAAACGGGGCTGGAGAATTGAAGCTCACCGATATAAACGTTGAAGACAAGCTAAAAATAGAAAACGGCGCAGGTGCGGTAACAATGAACGGCATAGACTGCGGCGAGCTTAAGATCACCAGCGGAGTAGGCGAAATAAACGCCAAGGACACCGTTTGCACTGCGATCGACGTGGATAACGGGATCGGCGCATTCAGCTATGCGGGAGAAATAAACGGCAACGCTAAGGTAGAAAACGGTATCGGCGAGGTTAAAATGACTCTTAAGGGCGATTCCTCCGACTACGGCTTTGATGTTGACAGCGGAGTGGGTCAGGTAAAGGTAAACGGCAATTCTCCCATTCATTACAACAACGCAAAATACGAATTTAAGGTTGATACGGGAATAGGAGAGGTAAGAATCAATTTTGAATAAAAAATTTTAAAAAATAATGAGATCTTGCCCGCTGCGGAATTGACAGCGGGCAAAATTTTTTCTTGTATTTACCCGCATGGAAGAGCATTTTCTGTTTGACAAATGCCTGCTTTTGTGATATAGTTATAATGATAAATTAGAAATTTTTTTGGATTTTACAAAAGAAAAATATTTGTGAACAAATCTCGGGAGATAAAATTCTTATGAAAAGGATAAAAAACGCACGTAAAAATGTTTTGTACATTCTGATACTGCTTATTGGCGTTATCGCACTTTTTCAGTGGTTTTTCAGTACCACGAACGACCGTATTGAAACGCAGAATCTGAATTATGCCTTGGATTCGGCAAGACAGACCTCAAAGCGAGTGGAGGGCGAGCTTAAAAGCGGTATCCAGAGAATACATACTTACTCGTCGCTTATAAGCACGGCGGCAAACCGACCTAATATCACCCCTCAAATGCTCAAAGAATGGGAAGAGGGTTCCGATTTTGACGCCTTCCGCTATGTGAACAGAGACGGACTTAACATTGCTTCCGACGGACAAACCTGCGATATAGCCAAACGCGACTATTTTCAAAGATGCATGCAGGGTGAGATAGGCTGTACCGTTGTGCTTCAGTCCCTTATAACCGGCGACCCGATGATGGTCTTTTACGCTCCCTTGGAGTACAATAACGAGATATTCGGAATGTTAATGGGCTTGTACTACGCAGAGGATTATTTACAGCAAATGCTTACGTCAAGCTATTTTGACGAGCCTGCCGATGTATTTTTGTGTACTGCGGACGGAATGGCTATTGCGGGCTCGAGAGACATAGTATACGATCGTCCGCTGCTTGATGTTTTGTTGGAGGATAATGTTGTCGATCAAAAAACGGTGGGCGGCGTTTGGGACGTTTTAAGAAACGATATGGAGGAAGGGGCTTTTGTTTGCAGCAACGGCTGTACCACCGATAACATTTGTATTATAAGCATACCCGATACCGATTACTTCCTGATTCAGACCTTCCCCCTCAGTGTAACTCAGAATATGCTGTATAACGCCAACAGCGCAGGAATTATCCTACAGGTGGTTTTGATCGGCATGTTCGTTCTTTACATAGCCGTGCTGCTTATTCAGTCTCATAAGGAAAGAAACAAGCTGGAAAAAGAAAACACGGAAATGAGTTATGTCACTACGGGAACTCGGGCGCTGTTCAGCCGTTTTGTTATGGCGGACTTTGAAAGCGGCACTTACCGTTATTTGGTGGGAACCTCGCCCTTAGACAAGGGCTTTCCCAGCAGCGGAAGCTACGAGGATTTTGTGCACTTTCTCTGCTCCAACATATCGGACGAGGACGGCAGCGAAAGCTTTGCCGAGGCTTTTAAAAAGGAGTCTATCATCAAGGAGCTGGACGGCGATTCCAACGATACCCAGTATGAATACCGCATTAGGCACGACAGCGGTATAAAGTGGGAGCATATGAATATTATATGCTTGAAACGAGTTGACGGAAGGGCGGCAAAGGTACTCTTTATACGTCAGGATATAACCAGATTAAAGGAAAAAGAGATCAACACACAGGCAAAAATTGCCGTCGCAAACCGTAAGGAACGTCAGTATATGACGGCAACAATGTCCGACGCTTTATGCACCTATGAGATAAACCTTACAAAAAATCTTATTGAACAGGACATAGTTTTTCAAGAGAACGGTCAGCAGATAAGCATGCTGTCGCTGGTGGGACTGGAAGCGCCCTGCAAGGCGTCGGAGTGGTTTTCTTTATGGAAGCAGTTTGTAGACGACGAATCCATGGAGGATTACTGTGCGGGCGCAGATGTGGACGTGCTTCTGAAAAGCTTTGAACAGGGAAAGAGGGAATCCTCCATAGAGTATTGGCGGAAAAACAGCTCGGGGCAGAAGGTATGTATCCGTCAGTCCTTCTTTATGACCTGGGACGATGAAACCAAGGATATTATGGCAATGGTCATAATCAAGGAGATCACCGGTCAGGTGCTTAAGCAGAGGGAACAGATGCAGGTGCTTCAGGACGCTCTTATGCAGGCGCAGCACGCAAACAAGGCGAAGACCACCTTCCTCAACAATATGTCCCACGATATACGCACGCCTATGAACGCTATCATCGGCTTTACAACAATTGCCGTAAAGCATATAGACAATAAGGAGCAGGTGCTGGACAGCTTGGAAAAGGTTCTTTCCTCCAGCAATCATCTGCTTAGCCTTATCAACGATATATTGGACATGAGCCGAATTGAAAGCGGCAAGGTCCAAATAAAGGAGCAGGAATGCAACATTTCCGAGCTTACGCACAATTTGGTCAACATTATTCAGCCTCAGGTCAAGGCGAAGCAGCTTGAGCTGTTTATTGATACCTTCAATGTTGCCAATGAAGACGTTATGGCGGATACCCTTAAATTGAGCCAAGTATTTGTCAATCTGTTGAGCAATGCCGTAAAGTACACTCCCGCAGGCGGAACGGTAACCTTTCGAATTATTCAGGAGACCACCTTCCACAGAGGCTTCGGAGATTATACCTTTATCGTTAAGGATAACGGCATCGGAATGTCAAAGGAATTTGTGGAGCATATCTTTGAACCCTTTGAGCGAGAGGCGACCGTTACGAAAACCGGTATTCAGGGCACAGGTCTTGGAATGGCTATAACAAAGAACATAGTCGAAATGATGGGCGGCGAAATATCGGTCGTCAGCGAAAAAAACAAGGGCAGCGAATTTATTGTCAAGCTAAGTCTTAAGCTGCAAGACGCAGAGAAAAATACACAGCAAATAAAAGAGCTGGAGGGTCTGCGGGCAATGGTGGTGGACGACGATCCCAACAGCTGCGACAGCGTTACAAAAATGCTGAAGCAGCTCGGCTTGCGGGCAGAGTGGACGACCTCCGGCAAGGAAGCGGTATACCGCGCAAATGCCGCTCACAACGAAGGGGATTCTTACCACACATATATTATAGACTGGCAAATGCCGGAAATGAGCGGCATTGAAACGGCAAGAAAGATACGCAGGGCTATCGGTGATGAAGCGCCCATAATAATACTCACCGCCTATGATTGGACGGATATAGAGCAGGAGGCAAAGGAAGCCGGAATCACCGCCTTTTGCGCAAAGCCGCTGTTTATGTCCGATTTGAAATCTGCGCTGCTGGCGGCAAACAATCTTGTTGACAAGAGGCTTGACAGCGAAGAGGAGGCAGCTCAAGTAAGCTTTAAGGACAAACGAGTGCTGTTGGTGGAGGATAACGAGCTTAACCGCGAGATCGCAGAGGAGATATTGAAGGAAACGGGCTTGATAGTCGAGACGGCTCCCGACGGCACGGATGCAGTATCGATGGTGGAGAAGTGCCCCGAAAATTATTATGACGCAATACTTATGGACGTGCAGATGCCTGTAATGGACGGATATGAAGCCACTCGAACGATACGAGCCATGCACCGCAAGGATACGGAAAACATTCCCATTATCGCCATGACTGCAAACGCTATGGAGGAGGACAAGCAAATGGCTCTCACAAGCGGAATGAACGCACATGTCGCCAAGCCGATAGATATAGGTCAGCTTTTTGCTACTCTCGGCAAATATCTGAATAAATAGTGGGAGTACAATTATAGCAAACTTAAATTTTTATGACGATAAAACGATAATAAAATGCTGCCAATGCCTTGAAGGTATTGGCAGTATTTTGTCTATTTTTTCTTTCTCTTTTTCAGCTCAGGCAGCTGTGGATACATTGCTTCCATAAGCTCCGCCAAAAAATCCTTATCCTCCAAATTATCGACCATAAGCATTTCCTTAGCCCCCTCATAGGGCAGCGCATATTCCGCATTTGGCATAAGAGCCTTTGCCGCCTCTACAGGCTTTACAAGGAATCGATTGTCATAAATTCCTCCCGCAACCTTATCCTTGAAATAAATCACGTATTCCCCCATCATAGCCCTGTGGGAAACGCCCTCGGCCTTTGACAAAGCCTCTAAAATAAAATTTAAGTATTCCTTGGTGGTAGCCATTTTTTCATTCCTTTCTCTTTGATTTTTCACCGTTCCTGTTGATTTTTACCTTTGAGTTTATCAGATCGTAGCTTTGCTTGATCAGATAAAACACGGTTTCGTCCTTAACCGTATCGTCTAAAATAACCGTGATCCATTTGTCCTTGTTCATGTGATAAGCGGGGAAGAAGCCCTTTTCCCTCTGTAAATCCCCCGCCATGACAGGATCGCATTTGACATTAAGAACATAGACGATTTCCTCGGCTTCAAATCCCAATCTGCTTTTGGGAATATCCATAAAGATCCCGAACCACTTTTTGTTTAAGGGGTTTCTGAAAATTCCGCTGTTCGGTGTTTTCTCCCAAAGATATTCGGGATCGACCCCGTAAAAATCCTTGACATGCTCTATTACTCTGTCCCTTTGAGATTTTGCACACATTTTTTGCTCCTTTAAATTATATAAAAATAAATCCCGCAATAATCAGTAATGTAACAGCAAAGCGTATTATGTGATGTGTAATGTGAAAGCTGCCGCTTTTTTTCCCGTTATAAATTGCGGAAGCGCATATAAGTACGCCTCCGACAACGGCGGCGATCCAGTTAAACGGTACTCCTATTATATGAAGCCCTATTTCTGCCATCAAAATAAGTCCGCCAAACGCCATTACCGCATACGGAGTTTTTTGATCCGCTTTTTTCAGCTGAGAAAATGCGGCTATAAAGGATAAAACAGCATACAGTGCCGTAACGATATAAAGAGCATACTTCATTGTTTTAATTCCTTTCTTGTTTTAAAATGGTATATTCATATTTTACCATATACTGTATTAAAATGCAACAAAAATCGTCCCAATTGCAGATTGAGACAATATTCTTATATTTCTTGTTCCTTGCGCCTTTTTAACCAGCTTATAAATCCGTAAATATCATTTGCCAAAAAAACAACAAAGCAAATGACCACTGATAAATAAGATATATCGTTAATTGCCGCCATTACCCACAAAATTATCAGCACAATATCGTTGGCAGCATAGGCAGCCGCAAAAAAAGCGCTCCGTCTGAAGGTCAGATAAACCGCAATAAAGCTGGTGGTGACAGAAAGGGTGCTTGGCGCAAGATTGGCAGTACCGAAAAATCTAAGAATAAAGTAAAAAAGAACGGTAACCGCCGCAGTCAGAAGCAGCAAAACGGGGATTTCTCCTTTCCTTAAGCGGCTTACCTTAACCTCCGCCTTGTTTCCCTTATAAGGATTTTTCAGCCATGCAACCAGTGAAATTACCGCCATTGGCGCAGTCATACCCAAATAGGTGACCATTTCCCCGTAATATGCGGAGGAATAGGAAACTATTCCGTACAAAACGCTGAAAACGATGATCAATATCTGTCCCAAGGGATTGCCTTTGGCGCACAATAGCAGCGAGGTCACACCTATAACAGAAGCGACAAGCGTCAGCACGTTGTCTCCACCGAATATGAAAAAGGAAATGACGATCAGTGCCGCCGAGGAGAACCACAGTATAATTTCACTTTCGGTAAAATAATTTCTCAGCCGTTTCAGCATAAAACCCTCCAAAGCAAAAAGGCATTTGTTTGCACATCTTCAAAGACCTAACGATGTGCAGCAAATGCCTTTGCATTTTCTACCCGGTGGCAGATTTTTTATGAATTACTTGTACAGCTTGGAAGCCTTATAGGAGGTATGAAGCACCTCATGCGCCTTATGGCTTCCGGGCTCGCCGAGGAATTTCTCGTAAACCTCTTTAATGTCGGGGCTTTCATGAGATTTTCTGAGCTGTCTGCTTTCGTCGGCATTGTAAAGCGCTTTGGCTCTCTCGGCTCTGATGTCGGTGAAGTTGCGAACGTCTGCGGGAACTATAACCTGTCCGCCGCCGTTTACGCAGCCGCCGGGGCAAGCCATGATCTCAATAAAGGTTACGT
>JAMPBF010000108.1 GCA_023666805.1 Bacillota bacterium | reverse complement strand
TTTCGGAATTTGAAGAGTGGTCGAGGTTTGCTTCGGAAATTAGGGATAGGGCGTTGGCAAATGAAATTTCTTATGAGCAGTATTATGCTGATATTAGGAAATGAAAATAGCTGAGGCGGTATTTTGCCGACTCAGCTTTTTAATGCGATGGTGAAACACCGCCCCGTTTATTTTCCCTATTCTTTGTTTACTGCGGCGCAATTTTTGAACGAGGATTTATGCAAGAATATTTTTTCATTAGGATTTACTTCAAAGCAGTTTTCGATATCTCTTTCGCAATGCATGTTAAAAGGTGCATGCCCCCTACTTTATTAAACTTTTATATCAAAGTTGCTGTTGTGTTTTGAATGATATTTGAAAATTTATAAGCAAAAGTATTACTGCTTTGCGCCAAATTCTTTTCAACATATCCTCTTGTAACATTGTTCAGTTTGCTAAGGTCGAATGATTTTTTTAATTTATGATATATGTTCTATATGTATGTACTTCATAAAACATTAATTTTTTAGTCAACCAAATTTTCACCTTTAATTTTTTTCAAAACAACATCTATGTTGAACCCCGGAGGTGTTGATTTAAAATTACTACCCTTTTGCAATGAATATTCTTTGAATTGAAATTCTCTGAGCTTTTTTATATCAATGTCACCAACAAGAATGGTATTGTTTATTCCCCCTTTCGTTCTTATTATGTCTTTTTCTTCTGTTTTTGAAGGTTGTGTAATTCTGCTATCACCATAATCTGAGGTATTGACTTGAACACAATAACAGTGCACATCTCTGCTTAATGATTCTAAAATATTACTGTAATAATTGATATCACGATTCCATTCAACGGCAACAATCATATCTGCGTATGATTGAAATAAAGCTCTATCAGTAATAGACGTCAATTCATAACAGCAATAAACAGGAAAATAACAATCATTCCATTTATATAATTCATAATGGTCGCCTTCAACCGAACTAAGTCTATATCCGTTTATTTCTTCTTTTTCGCTTGGTGCATAATGCTTCTTTAAATGAAAAGAAATGTAAGCGCATTTATAATCTCCTTCTGAATATGGCAAAATAACAGCAGTAAAATTATACATTTTATTGTTATCTTTTATATGCTCTACTCCTGTTATAATTGCTAAATTGCTTTTTGCACACGTTCTTGCTAAAGTGGAAAGCCATTCAAAAGGAACATATGCCTCGGGCATAACAAGCATATCTGCATTTTGATCTATTGCTTGATTCACTATTTTGGACAAATCACGATAACGTTCATATGATCTGTTTGTATTGTCCTCAACAATACACTTGAAGTTTTGATGATTCAATTTCACATTCGCTACAGCTAATTTGAGTTTTGTTTTTTTGCCTTTTCCAACTGACACAAGAAAAGAGTTAACAGACATATTATTAAACTTTTTTATTGAAATTAAATCTTCTATATCATGCCGACGGTAATCACTGCTTTGTAAATTATAATTTGTTGTTATATAATTATAGATTAAATGATTGCCAATACTTTCGCAATTTGCAAAAGGTGTATTATTTTGCTTTTTTATTTCTTCAGCAAATGAAATTATACTAAAATCATACATAGTAACAATATAAGGATAATACTTATAATTATTTTCCCATATATTATCTTTTTCATCTTTAGATACAATTGATAAAACTTCACTGAAATTGGTTAAATTTACTTTAATATCTTTTGCCCAAGATTTATTTTTTACCAGTATTGAAATGTTGATCGGTAACACAGATTTATCGATCATATGAGATTGACAATATGCAATACACCAATCATCTAAATAATCATTAAACCCCCTTTTTATTCGGTTAAATCTAAGACGGATATTTTTTGCAAATGAATCTATGGAATAAATTTTTTCTTGAGCAATAATACGATCTTCTTTCCATACAAGAGCAAATGTGCGGCAAAGAATGGAGTGAAGATGCAAATATAATGTTCTCTTTATTTTGCTCGTTGAAACATGCTTTTCATCAGGATTGTATTCAATTGATTCTATTGCGGAAATTATCTGTTCAACAAAATGCACTGTTGCATCAAATCTTTCATTGATAACGAAAATTTCTATTATTTTTTCCCATGCAGAATAATTTTCTATAATAGTTCGCAAATTAAAAATTTTTAGTATATCCTTTTCAAATTTTGTTTCAATTTTATCCTGAATCATTCCACCGATTCTTAAATATTTGCCCAAAAATTTAGATAATTCATATTTGTCAATTTCAATTCCATCGACACCCCGCAATTTATTTATCGACTCATTGTTTTTTAAGGAAAATATGTCGCTGTAGTCGTCATTTTGAAAAACAGCTTCGTCTTCGGGAAGATGTCTAAACTCACTTTTATTTTTTAGAATTTTGTCTCTAAAACAGGTTAGCAAGGCATCTGACTCTCCACTTTTAAAATAAAAAATTTTTACTTTATCATTTTGCACAATTATTTCAGATTTGTTGCCATCTATAACATTATAAATAGGATTTATACGATAAATGGCAATATTATCTTTTTTATCAAATTCTTTTAAAAGTGCAACACTATTTTCCTTGCAGTTCAAATTGCTGATACCGCTCCATTTTGAACACTGCGTCAAGAAGAATTTTATAACATCTTCGCTTTTTATGCTCTCATCTTTTGCTTTATTGTAAATATTACTATTGCGTTCAACTTTATCGACAATTAAAACGTCATCAACATATCTGCCATAATAAACAGGATTCCAACCATCAACAATTGCCTTGTCAAAATTTCTAAGGCACCAGTTACCAATAATGTTAGAGGGTAAAAAGCCTATTGGCAAAATATTTCTCTTGTTATATTCATTGCCAAATTTACAAGAATATTCATTTACTACCGCATAAACAAATTCATTTAAGCGTTTTAATATCTCCGAATTTTCAAAATAATTTTCTTCTTCGCCATTTACACATACTTCACTAAAAATCGTGTCAAATACAGATTTGTCCGCATCGATTGAATAGTAGTATCGTTTAAAATCCATTGTTATAATAACCACATCTTGTTCTAAAGCCATATGTTTTTTTGCTTCGGTCAGTGCATTGTCTCTCCAGCTTTCATACTGTATAAAATATGGCTCAAATAAATATGGTGAGTATGTAGGCTTGTCACTTAGCTCATTAATTAAATTTTTTCTGATTCTGTTGCCGTAGGAGTGATCATATATTTTAGTATCAATTTTATACCCAATCAACATAATCCAAAGAACACCGAGTATGTGACCTTCAACTTTCATATTAATAAAATGTTGGAGATCGGTAACTTTGTTTTCTTTTTTGCAAAAATTGGAAATAACAGTAAAATTGTCGTTTTCCAGCTTCTTTGGAAAAGACAAAATTGATATAGACGAGAGTATCTCTTCTTGCAGCTTATCAAATTTTTCCTTATCACCAAGTCGTACGAAAATAGAGTGAAGATATTCATCAAGATCATCATGACTCATTTCAAATTCTACAATAGCATTGCGCAAAATCAGTTGCGTTTTGTCAAAATAAACACTTGATTTAAGTTTTTTATATGCTTTTTCAATTACGTCTTCTGTTATTTCCATTTTTACATTTCACCTTTCCTATTATAATTTTAATTACACTCCGAAAAACCTCTCAAAAAACTCCTTCAACCTCTCAACGATCCCTCTTTTCCTACTCTCCCTATTCCCGCTCCCAAACCGTGAAACAGGCGGCATTATCTTATCAATATCCGTTCCCGTAGTCTTTATCCCGCCGTTGCGGAACGAGTTGTCAATAAACTCTCTTGTTTCCTTTTCCTTAAGATTTTCTTCCTTGATGATCTCCGACAGCGCCTTTTCCCTCTGCTCCGCAACAAAGCTGTGCCATTCGTCAAAAACGTCCTCAACCTCGTTGATATTTTCGATAAAGCTTTCAATAAGCTGCTTTTTGCTTCTCAGCTCCGAACTTGCGTCAATAGCCTTTCTTATGCTGATAAGCAGCTCCTTATCCTCACAGTTGGCGCCGTGATACTTTGCCACCAGCAAAAGGATATAATCAATATTTATTTCTATCTGCTTTATAAGCTCGATCTCAAAAACAATATCGTCAACAATATCGACCGCCTCGTTATTTTCACGTCTGCGCTTCCATTCGTCACGCAGATCCTGATACCTGCCTAAGTAGTCCTGCATATCACGCTCCGAAAGGATTCCTTTTCCTTTAAATTCATCAAAAGCGGACAAAAGATTTTGCATACGCAGTATTGCGCCGAAAAGAGCAATAAATTCCTTTTGACTTTTCTCTCCCGCAATTTCGGGTTCCGATAAGGGAAAGCTTTCGCTAAGCTGCTCTATCATCTCCGCATACCCCTGTGTATGCCCTTTGTCGGAATCATAGCCCTCATAATAATCCTTAAAGCTTTTCAGCAAAATGATCCCGCCCGAATTTTCATCGCCGAATACCGAAATGGCAGAATCTACCCGCTTTTGCAGGTTTCTGAAGCAAACGATATTGCCGAAGGTTTTTATGGAATTAAGTATTCGGTTGGTGCGGGAAAATGCTTGGATAAGACCGTGCATTTTCAAGTTTTTATCCACCCAAAGAGTGTTTAAGGTAGTAGCGTCAAAGCCCGTAAGGAACATATTTACAACTATCAGCAGGTCGAGCTCCTTATTCTTCATTCTCAGGGAAACGTCTTTGTAATAGTTCTGAAATTTGTCGCCGTCGGTGCTGTAATTGGTTTGGAACATTTCGTTATAGTCATTGATAGCGACGTCAAGAAAATCTCTTGCCGTCTGATCCAATGCGCTTGTATCCTCGGGGTTTTCCTCGTCTAACAGTCCGTTGGGATCGGGTTCGTTTGCGCTGTAGCTGTAAATTGCGGCGATACGCAGCTTCTTTGTGGGGTCAGCCTCCATTTGCTTCTTAAACTCACGATAATACAGCTTGGCCATATCAACCGAAGAAACCGCAAATATTGAATTAAAGCCGCTTAAACGCTGCTTTTGCTTTATTTCCTCCACTTTTCCCCTTTCGGCGGACGCTACCTCGGAAATATTGGCCAAGGTGTTGTAATAATAGGTTTTATCGCCTCGGTAGGTTTTTTGGTCAAAATGCTCCAATATGTATTCTACGACCTTTGAAATTCTTTGAGGCGCTTGGTATGCCTCTTCCCTCTTAATATCCCATACCTGCTCGTCGTTAATATCATCGTCCATATCCATGGTTTTAACATAATCCACACGAAAAGGCAGCACATTTTTGTCATTGATAGCGTTTACTATCGTATATGAATGAAGCCTGTCGCCAAAGGTTTGCTCTGTAGTAGGTGTTTTTACGTTGCTGAGAGAATCTCTGTTTTTGGGGAAAATCGGTGTGCCTGTAAATCCGAATAAGTGATATTTTTTAAATTTTTTGACAATAGCTTGGTGCATATCGCCAAACTGGCTGCGGTGACATTCGTCAAGAATAATAACGATATGCTTTAAATAAACATCGTGGTCGGGATTTTTCTTAATGAGTGTGGCCAGCTTTTGAATAGTGGTTATGATAATATGGGCGTTATCGTCCTCAAGCTGCTTTTTCAGCACCGATGTAGAGGTGTTGCTGTTAGCTGCACCCTTTTCAAAGCGGTCATATTCCTTCATGGTCTGATAGTCAAGATCCTTGCGGTCAACCACAAACAACACCTTGTCTATATATTTAAGCTGAGAGGCAAGCCGTGCGGTTTTAAACGAAGTCAAGGTCTTGCCCGAGCCCGTAGTATGCCAAATATAACCGCCGCCCTCTATGCTCCCGTATTTTTTGTAGTTGTTGGCTATCTCTATCCTGTTCAATATCCGTTCCGTCGCCGTAATCTGATACGGCCGCATTACCAGCAAAAGATTTTCCGAGGTAAAAACACAATACCGCGTTAAAATATTGAGAATGGTATGACGGGCAAAAAATGTTTTTGTAAAATCGATTATGTCGGGTATAATGCGGTTTTTTGAATCAGCCCAAAACGAAGTAAATTCAAAGCTGCTGCTTGTTTTGTTTTTGCCGAGCCTGCCGCTTTTATGCTCGTTTATAACATTTCTTCGGGTGCTGTTGGAATAATATTTAGTATTTGTGCCGTTGGAGATAACAAAAATCTGTACATATTCATAAAGCCCGCTGCCTGCCCAAAAGGAATCCCTCATATATCGGTCGATTTGATTAAACGCCTCACGGATCGCCACTCCGCGGCGTTTTAATTCAATATGCACCATAGGAAAACCGTTTACAAGAACGGTCACATCGTATCGGTTATCATGCCTTGCGCCATCGTTCTTTCCGATAACATACTGATTTATCACCTGCAAGCTGTTGCTGTGTATATCCTTTTTATCGATAAGCGTGATATTTTTGGAAGAACCGTCGTCACGCCGCAGTACCTGAACATGATCCTCTTGCAGCTTTCGGGTTTTTTCAAGCTCATGCTCGTTGGGATTTGCAATAGCTTCGGCGAAAAAGCGCTGCCATTCGTCATCTGAAAAGGTATAACCGTTCAGCCGTTCAAGCTGTTTTCTTAGATTATCGATCAACTCCGATTCGTGATGAATGGGGAGATAGGTGTAGCCCTGTCCGCAAAGGAGGTCTATAAATTCCTTTTCCAGCGCCACTTCGCTTTGGTAGTTTTCGGAGCGGTTGGGGTCGGGAGTGTATTCGGTTACCACGGTGGATTCGGAAGTTTCGGCAACGATGCTGAAATATGGCATAAATTCACCTCTTTATGCAGCGGTTTTATAGTCGATAACAGATTTTTCCTGCATTAACTGTTTTGCGGAACCGACGATTTTTTCGAGATGCTCGGCGGTTTCATCGTCGTAATATTTTTCACAGCACCTTTCACATTCAAGGCACGGAACATTTTTTACTGTGATAATATAGTTTTTGTAATTCACAACGTGAGTTGTTACGGATTTTTTCATGCTTTTGCACTTGCAGAATTGGCACATAATTATTTCTTTCTTGTTTTCAAATCGGGTTCAAATTTGTTCGTTTCGGGAACGTATGCGGTAACAATGAAGATGTTTTCTGCGTTCATACTGCACACGACGTGTATCGGACGGTTTTCGCCGACCACTCCGAAAATCAGCGCACTTTTGACGTATCTCTTCAATATTCATGATCTCGTTCCTTTCAATTAAAGTTTTGCAGTTTGTTGCGGTAATATTCATACTGTTTTTGACATGCGTTTTTTCAACGGGCAAGTTCTTTCCAACGCCGCTTTGATTTGGCGGTTTTCGGAGCGGTTAGATTTGGGGGATATTCGGTGGTTTCGGCTATAAGGTTAAAAAGTGCATTGGTCAGCCCCCTTTTACAAGAGCTACAACTGCAATAATAATTGATGCCATAGAAGTCATAGAAGCAAAAATACCAAAAATATAATTTCTGTCTTCAATTTGTTCAGTTTCAATACTCGCTATACGAAACATACGAGACAAAACAAGAATCAATAAACCATATAACACTGAAATAATATTAGCAAATATAGTTAGTTTTGAGGTGTCAATGATTAGATGCTGAAAATGAATTATAAATATTAAATATAAACCTATTATCAACAAAAAAACGCTTACAATATCAAAAAATAATGATAAAAAGAATTTCAATAACCCTATTGTTATACTATCACCTTTGATATTCTTTTTGGGAATAAAAGATATTTTAAAAAGGACTTTAATCATGTTAATGATGTCTTTTATCTTGTTCTTGTTCTTTTTTACTCCAATTTTTTCTCGCCAGTCCGATTTCTCTTTTTCCTTTTGTTTAATCATTCTTTGTTCTTTTATGTATTCTGCTTCGAGAATAGCGTTAGCAATAATATGCTGAAATTCTTCTGATGTCATATTTTCGGGCGGTGTGATATTAATTGGTCGTATGTTGTTTGAAATACTTTTTTTCTTTTGATTTTTTTGGCTTTTATTACTCATTATTATGTTTTCTCCTTAAAAGAAAGCAACTTGTCTCTATAATACTCATACTGCTTTTGACGTGCGGCTATTTCGGCGGGTAAGCCTTCATACATATCATTACAAATTTTATCAAATCGTGTCAGAATATTAACAATTTTTTTGATTTCACCAAAGGGTGGTATAGGAATTTGTATTTTATTCAAATTATCCTGATTTAATTTAGGTTGTGCTCCTCCCGAAATGTATTTACTTAGGTCTATTGAATTCAAAAAAAATTCCACATATTTGCGCATTTCATAAGAATCAAATTTTAGAACGTGTGCATGATTATTAACCCAATTTTTCCCGGAAATCGAGAATGCAATTGGTGTACTTCGTGCTGTAAGATTCGCACCATCCTCAGATATAAGCAAATAATCTTCGTCAAATATATAATCTGAAACATAATCAACAATGCCAGATGCCCCATAATACGGATACTGTCCTTTTTCACGATTTCCCTTTGTAACGGGTTTCCGTTGACGATCGCAATTTTCAGATAACTCGGGCAAGGTTTTAAGTGATACATCATTTTTAGAATTCAATAATTTCTTACGATAATATTCATACTGCTTTTTTCTCGCCGTCAGTTCCGCCGTCAGTTCCGCCGTCAGTTCCGTGAATTTATCTAATATGCGGACTATTTCGGCTTGGACGGGGAGAGGGGGGAGAGGAATTTTGATTTCGGAGTAAGCACTAATCCAAAGTCTTTTGTGTTCTGTTGATGTGTAACCAATAAAACCCATTACGTGAAACAAATAGCGAAGTGTTGTTGTTTTCGTATTTGCTGTGATAATTTTCATTGCTGAAGATTTGACTTTAAACGGAAAATCGACCCATTTAAATGCAC
>JAMPBF010000107.1 GCA_023666805.1 Bacillota bacterium | reverse complement strand
CATTGCTGAAGATTTGACTTTAAACGGAAAATCGACCCATTTAAATGCACCCGTAAAATCATCGAAAATAATGACAGGTTTATCCTTTGAAGCATTGAATACATCGTTTTTTTCGTTCGTGAAACCCAAAACAAATGTTTGTCCCGCAGTTAAAACGGGAGTTGCAAAGCTATCATCATAATCGGTGCTTTCAACAATATATTTTGTGGGATGTTCATAAAAAGCCAAATCGCCGATTTTTTGATATTCCACTCCATTCGGGCAAAAATCTTGAATTATTTTTTTTAGCAAACTCATACTTCACCTACTTGTTTCAAGAGAGCTTTTATCCTTGATTGAAGTTTACTTTTTAAATCGTCAATGTTTTCGTATAAAAGAATATTGTCACCGCTAACATCAAAATGCACTTTTTCTTTTTCAAAATAATCTTTTTTGCACGTTAAAATCAATTTAATTGGGTGATTACAAAGTTGAAGACCTCTTGCAATTCCAGCTTCGTAATATACTCCGCCACGGTTTCCAGTTAAATCAGCTATAAGTGCTATGGAATTAGTTATTTCGGTTTTTATTTCACTGATAATAGATCCCGTATATTCTTTTTCATCTATTCGCATAGCAGAATAATTTAATGAATGTATTGTTGGTTTATAGGCTTTTTCATAAAAAGTGTCAGTTTCATCAGAAAACATCATTGCTACAAAGACTTGATTTCTTTTGGTTATTGGTGGAATAGAAATACAATCATATTTTTTCTTATATAACTGTCGAAGCAACGCAACTAAATTTTCACAGCGTTGAAAAGCAGAGCCTTGTTTTTTTATTCCGTCAATGAGAATCCAAGCTTCTTCATTAGCAATTTTTTTGTCTTCCAAAAATGCTTCTACCTCATAAACCCATTCACTAACATTAGGCTGTTTGGGATTATCTATGAGTTTCTTTAACAATTCCTTTTCGTTCATAACAATTCATCCTCTACAATTTCCTCGATTATTTTATCAATCTCTTCCCTAAGCACATTCTCCCTCTCCACAATCCTCTCAATCTCCCGATTAAGCTCCGCAATATCAACAACCTCCCTCGTATCTTCCGCCTCAACATAAGTTGACACCGACAAATTATATTCATTCCCCGAAATCTCATCAAGCGGCGCTAAATAAGAAAAATGCGGTATAATCTCACGCTTGGCGTACACATCTACAATACGCCTTATATTATCCTCGGTCAGCTTATTGTTGTTTGTGACCTTGATACACTCGTTTGATGCGTCGATAAACAGCGTTTTGCTGTCCGACTTTCCCTTTTTCATCACCATAATGCAGGTAGCAATGGAAGTGCCGAAAAATAAATTGCTTGGCAGCTGAATAATGCAGTCGATAAAGTTATTGTCAACAAGATACTGCCTGATCTTCTTTTCCGCACCGCCTCTGTACATTATTCCCGGAAAGCATACTATCGCCGCCGTTCCGTTGGGTGCAAGCCATGAAAGAGAGTGCATTATAAAAGCGAGGTCGGCTTTTGATTTGGGTGCAAGAACTCCTGCGGGCGCAAAACGCAGGTCATTTATCAAAAGCGGGTTGTCGTCGCCCTCCCATTTTATCGAATAGGGCGGATTTGACACTATCAGCTCAAAAGGCTCATCGTCCCAATGCTGCGGCGCTGTCAAGGTGTCCTCGCAAGCAATGTCGAATTTGTCAAAATCAATATCATGCAAAAACATATTGATACGGCAAAGGTTGTATGTAGTGATGTTAATCTCCTGTCCGTAAAACCCCTTTTGCACCTTATTATGACCAAGCACCTTTTCAGCCTTCAGCAACAGCGAACCCGAACCGCAAGCGGGATCGTAGACCTTATTGACTTCGGTTTTTCCTACTGTGCCAATTCTTGTCAGCAGCTCGGAAACATCAGCAGGTGTGAAAAACTCGCCGCCCGATTTTCCCGCATTTGAGGCATACATAGTCATCAGGTACTCGTAAGCGTCGCCGAATGCGTCAATATCGTGATCCTTAACGTCGCCCAAATTCATATCGGCAACGCCCTTTAACAGCTTGCACAGCTTATCGTTGCGGCGTGCTACCGTAGCGCCCAGCTTGTTGCTGTTTACGTCAAAATCATCAAACAAGCCTTGAAAATCGCTTTCCGATTCGCTGCCTTTCGCCGAATCCTCTATATGTCGAAATACCTTTTCCAATGTTTCGTTTAGATTTTCATTGTTGGATGAATTGGCGGTAACATTGCAGAAAAGCTCGCTTGGCAGGATAAAGAAGCCTTTTTCCTCTACTAAGCCCATGCGTGCGCCTTCGGCTTCCTCGTCCGGCATTTTTACGTAGTCAAAATCGGCGTTTCCCGCTTCGATCTCGCCTTTGTTTATGTAATTCGTAAGGTTTTCGGAGATGTAGCGGTAGAACATGGTACCGAGGACGTAATTTTTGAAGTCCCAGCCGTCTACTGCGCCGCGCAGCTCGTCGGCGATTGCCCATATGGCGCGGTGAAGTTCTTCCCGTTCTTGTTCTTTTTTTGTGTCGGTCATTTTGGTTGCTCCTTTTGATATTTGTTCAAGAAATCAATTAACATTTTTAAATCAAAAGCAATTTCTTCATTTTTCTGTTTATCAGCATTTGATTTTGCTTGCATATCCGCAATTTCATAAAAAACGTCAATCGTACTTAATTGTTCAACTGTTAGTTTATCTTTTTTCAAATTATTACGCCTTCGATTTAACATTTTCATAGCAAAAAGTGCTATTGAGTATGTGTTTTGATTCACTGTGAAATTTTATTTTATATACTCTATACATTTAATGCAATTATCAATTACGGTAAGCATTTGGGAAACAGTTATCTGTTGTCCTTCAAATTTGCCCAAAACTGCTTTTAGATTTATATCACCAAAATGGTACAATTTATTTACCCACACTTGATAAGTAAGTCCTTTTGGATAACGTCTATGAGATAATCTTTGCTTAATGCTATGCAATTTTTGACATAAAAACAACTAAAGTTGAGGCAGATCTATTGTAACATAACGCCACAATGGAACAGTTCATTGATAGCATTCTGAATTTTAATTGTATCAATACCATAATATCTTAACTGTAAAGCATACACAATATATTCTAAAAAGATTAAATCTAATAGAGAAAGATCTATGAATTTTTCATTAAGATCACCATGAGCAAAATGGTTGCGCTGATCTCCAAGACGTTTTCCTATTTTGTTGTAATTAACTTTTTGATTATTTTGCGAATACAATTGATTTCCAAATAAACTTATAATTGATTCATAATCTTTTCCAACTTGATTAATTTTTGATTGAAAAGTGTCATCTGAAATTCTTTTTTGTAAACGTCTATATATTTCTTTAAGTTTTCCTTGATTATTTTGAATTAATTCTTCCATTTTTTGATTCGCCTTTTTCTCTGCTATAACAGTTTTATCGCTTTTTTGTATACCATTGGGATACGCTCTTTTAAATTCCCATTCAAAAGCTGTAGTAAGCATTATAAATCTTGCAGCATCTATATGTCTTTCTGATTCATAGGTTTCTGGTATGTGCCGTAAATATATTTTATTTGCGGCAATATCTTCAAGGATTTTACCCTCATATCCTGCAATTAGAGTTTGTCCAATGTACCGTCCTTTGTTTATATTGTCAATATCAGGCGTATTATCTTCACCTAAAACATGTAATATTGCCAATTCCTTGTGCTTTCCATCAGCACAAGGAGTATATAATTTGGCTGTAGGTAAATAAACATTTCTACGATAACATAAATAACTCAAAAAATTCTTTGCAATACCCCATATTTTTAAAATGAATTCATAATCATTAGTAGGCTCAAACTCAAACACAAGTAATGAATTTAATGATACTGGAAATTCATTGTTTCTAAAACTAATCCAACGAGATATAGAAAAATATGAAGTTATGTTTTTATTGTCTACTTTAAATATCTGCGATTTCGTGGTTGTAGAATCAAAAGCTTTTGTTGTTACTGACATCACTCCATTTGAGTTGATTTTTTTACCGTCAGTTCCCAACGAAATACTGATAGATTGGTTAACAGGATAAATGGCGTCAATCTCTGGATTGGTGAAAGTAATCTTGTCTATTTCATCAATGTCATATCGGAATATTATATATGCGATTACAGATACCGACAACACAGCATTAAACCATGTATTATTCATACGACTGCCTTTTTTCATTATGAATACAATTTTTTGTCCGAATTCGTAACAAGTTCCTAACAAATAACTTTCTTCAATTTCAGGAGTATTGGGCATATATGCTCCAGCTGCTATATACGTCCTTAACCACTGCTCCTCTATCTCTACACATTTATCTTCAAATGGAATTAGCCTTAAATTTTTTCCATCAAATACAAAAGTGAAATCCATATTTTTATATATAAGTTGACCAGTATAAATTGTATTATTATTCAAAACACATATCCCCCTAAACACTTAAATTTAAAACAATAAAGTTAAAAGCGATATTGTAACTACATCTGACACTGTTATAATTCATATCATCCAAATTGGCACAATCAAATTATTCCCATCAAATGCCCCAAACTTCTCAGCCATACAAAGCACTGCTCCCGTTCCTATTTCAAGCGGCACTCTGTCAATCACTCCAAAAGCCTTAACGATTCGTTTGTCGGGAGTTGCAGTTTTCTTTATTTCCAACGGATAAATTTTTCCGTCACCCTCCATAATTACATCTATTTCCTTTGTATCCCGGTCACGATAAAAATAAATATACGGCTCCAAGCCCGCATTTTGGTAGCTCTTTACTATCTCCGATATCGCAAAATTTTCAAGCAAAGCACCGTTCATCGCTCCGCTCTCCGCAACCTCTGGAGACGACCATTTTGTTAAATAGCATACAAGCCCCGTATCATAAAAATACAGCTTCGGCGTTTTGATTGTGCGCTTTAACACATTATTGGAGTAAGGGTGCAAAAGAAAAACAATACCGAGTGTTTCAAGAATGTTTACCCATGCCTTTGCTGTGAGCATATCTATATCCGCATCATCGGCAAGAGCTTTATAATTCAATAACTGCGAAGTCCTTGCGGCTGCCGCAGTGATAAAACGGTTGAATTTAAGTGCATCTATATTTCCCGAAAGTTCTCTTACATCACGCTCTACGTAAGTTGATATATAAGATGAATAGTAAATATTTCTATCGGTATACTGTCCGCTGATAATTCCGGGCATAGAGCCTTTCCATATACGCTCAAACATTTCGGGGGTAGTTACGGGAGAAATTTTCTTACTCTCTGACAAAAGTTTTTCAAAATTCACAGTAAAGGGAGCACATGGTGCATTGATAATCTCACGCTGTGACATTGGCGACATGCGCAGCAATGCGACCCGACCTGCAAGAGACTCCTGTACGCCCTGCATAAGCCGAAATACCTGCGAGCCTGTTATCCAAAAATCACCAGGATTATGATTTTCGTCTATATGGATCTTGATATAAGTAAATAGTTCTGGAGCATATTGAATTTCGTCAATTAAAACAGGCGGTTTGTGTAGCTGTAAAAAAAGCGAAGGATCATTTTTTGCCATGTCACGGACATTTAAATCATCAAGGGAAATATACTCACGGCTAACGTTTTCTTTTTCGGCAAGAGATCGGAGCATTGTGGTTTTGCCGGATTGGCGAGGGCCTGTTACAAGAATGGCGGAATATGATTTGCTCAATTCCAATATTTTATTTTCTATATGACGACTGATGTATTTCATAAGCAAACCCCATACTTTCGGCAGATTTTTTGATAATTATATTATAGCCGAATCGTGCTCAATTGTCAAGTATCTTTTTAAATAATATTCGCAGTTATTCTTTGTTTACAGCGGATCAATTTTTGACCCCGATTTTGGAGTTAACTATGCTATAATGGCGTTGGAAACCAGCTGAAGAATTATTATATTCTGTCTATATTCCTACTCTTTTTGACCACATATCTGACCATAGACACGCACGGAATACACGGAAATAACGGATACAAGACTGCTAAAAAGGATTTGCCGTGGAGCGGAAACCGCTATAAAAAGCCATTTGGAGCGGAGAGGGTAAAAGTCACACTATTTGGGAGCATAACCTATCAGGAGCATATCTCGAAACCCTATTTCTCAAATACCCCTTAACACTACAAATCCACGGCACTTTTGGCAACACGAAAATCCTCCCAAATCGTTCTATGACCACATATTTGACCACTTACACAAAACAGCCCCTGAATCGACGATTTTAGGGACTGTTTTTCTGTTCTATTCTTTGTTTACTGCGGCTCAATTTTTGACCATTATCAATTATGATTCTTTCATTGATTTCATTCGCTTTTTCTCTGCTGTAATTTCAGCCTTGACCTGTGCTATCATAGCAGACAACTTTTCTTCACATTCTTCCCGTGTCTTGGCATATATGTTATGTGATTCCCGTTTTCCGTAAGCACTTTTAGGACTGTATCTTCCCTCAAACAGGTGGCCGTTTATCATCGTTACACAGCCCGTTCCCGATTTGCGTATTTTGGGCTTGTACGGCTCGAAATCGGGTTGGGTGGTATCTTTCCTTGTCTGTTTCTCAATCGGCTCAAATTTTTCGTTTGTGCCGCCTATTTGGCGGTCAATTCTCACCGCCGCCTGCTGCCGCATTTTATTGGTGATATGGCTGTATATATCAATCGTGGTTTCCGAAGATATATGTCCAAGTGTTGCTGATAATGTTTTTATGTCCATACCCTTTTCAAGCGCTATTGTTGCAAACGTATGTCTTAAATCATGAAATCTAACATTTGGACAACCTGCTCGTTCCAATATAAGCTGAAGCCGCTTGCGTACTGCCGAAGGATTTCTTGGTTTTGTATCGTCAAGCGGTGAAGGGAATATCCATTCGGATTCAACATTTTTCTTGTATTCCGACAGGATTTTCAAAAGCGCTGTTGGCAGTATTGCCGTTCGTATTGACGACTTTGTTTTCGATTCGGATATAATTGATTCGCCTTTAATTACATTCAACTGTCGTTCAATTCGCAGTTCTCCTGTCTTAAAGTTTAAGTCGCTCCATTTTAGAGCAAGTATTTCGCCTCTGCGCATTCCTGTTCCGAGTTCGAGCAGAAATAATTCATAATATTCTTCCTCTTTTGCTTGATTTAAAAATCGGACAATTTCATTCTGCGTAAGCACTTTCATCTTACAAGATTTTTTTGGCGGCAGCTTGCAGCCTATTGCAGGATTTGTTTTTATCAATCCGTCTTGTACTGCTCTTTCCAATGCAGAGCGACAATTTGCATGTATAGCTCGAATCACTCTATCAGATAACTCTGCGCCATATATGTCTGTCCTGATTTTTCTTCCATTTACTTTTTCTCGTGCATAGAATTGTTGAAGATCCGATTGGGTTAATTGTTTCAGAGGAATACTTCCGATTTCGGGAATGATATGTTTATAAATTCTGTTTTCATATTCGATCTGAGTTGTAACCCTAATTGTGTGTTTACAGTATGTCCTGTACCAAAAATTGATCCATTCTCCAAACGTTATTTCAAAATTGATTTTATCAATAGGTTGGCTGTATTTATTTTTGAGAGCTTTAAGTTTTTCAGCACACTCTGTTTTTGTTTTGGCAGTAACATTTTTGGTTATTGGCAAGCCATTATCATCATATCCGACAACAACTCTGCCTTCCCACCGTCCGTCCTTTCTCAATCTCAAAGTTCCCTCGCCTTGTTTTCTTCGTTTACCCATTCTCAACACCTCCGATAATTTCGTCCATAAAAACACCCACGATCCTTGCCGCACTTTTCTGCATGTCGGTGGTAACGTGGGTATATGTGTCTAATGTAAAGCTCGCATTTTCATGACCGAGAATTCCCGATAAAGTTTTTGCGTCTACGCCGCCTGCTATGGCATGGGTTGCAAATGTATGCCGCAGGTCGTGAAAGCGTATTGACGGCAATCCTGCCTTTTTCAGCAGTATTTTTAATCGCTTATATGCACGATCCGGATTTATTGGCTTTTCAGACTTTTTTAGATTTGGAAAAATCCATTCACTACTGACATTCTCTCTTCGTTTCCTTAATAAATCTGCTGTACTTGGGGGCAATATAATTTCTCGTGATCCGTTATTGGTTTTGGTATTTCCAACAAACATTTTTCCGTTTGTATCCCTGCCAATGCTGCGTCTTATTTTCATAGTTCCTGTTTGCTCATTAAAATCTTCCCACTTCAATCCGCATATCTCACCTTTTCTCAATCCTGTGGTAATTTCTGTGTAGAAAAAGTCATACCATTTTTCATCAGTTTTAATAATCTCCATAAACTTATTGAGTTGTTCATCATTTAAAATCTGTTTGGGAGCATAGTTATTTTTTGGCAGTGTTGTTCCATTGGTCGGGTTATTTACAATCAGTTTCTGCCGTACAGCCATATCAAGAGCTTCATGTAACATCATATGCACCTTGCAAACCATACTGTCCGCAAGCTGTTTGCCATATTTTTTAGATGGGTTTACTCGACCGTTTTTCTTTATGGTGTTATAGAATTTTTGAATTTCCTGTGTTGTTAATGATGATAGTGGTCGGTTTCCAAGGTATGGATTGACTTGATTTTTGATCATCATTGTATAACTGCTTAATGTATTCGGTTTGACAGAACACATTATGTATTCTTTGAGCCATTTGTCGAGCCACTCGGATAAAGGCATATTGCAATCTTCGCACAAATCGGCGTCACGGTACATTTCAATTTTGTCGTGAAGTTTTTGAATGAGTTCTGCTTGTGTTTTTGCAAGCACATAACGGTATATAGGTGCACCGTTATTTTTATGACCGACAACGATTCTGCCTTCCCAACGTCCGTCATCACGCTTGCGGATCATTCCGTCACCCGACGGTCTGCGTTTTGCCATATCAGCACCTCCTTTTTGT
>JAMPBF010000106.1 GCA_023666805.1 Bacillota bacterium | reverse complement strand
AGCAGGCTTCTCAGGCTATGTTGGCTCAGGCAAATCAGCAGCCTCAGGCAGTTCTCCAGCTCCTCGGCTAATATTTGCGGCGTAGAAATTTTAGTACAACCTAAAGTAATAACAATGCCCCCGACTTCGGTCGGGGGTTTTTGTTGTGCTCAAATTTACCCTTTTTAAAAAGTAATATCCGCTGCGGACAAGGGCGGATAAACCATTTCAATAACTATCGGCTGACTTCTCCAGCCGCTGCCCCTCTTCCTGTATATATGGCATACGCTTTTCTCACTGGTCAGATCCAGCCAAGCCACCTCCTCGGTGCGCATTTCGTTTGTGTTCGGGTCAATGTAGTGTATGAATATTCTTACATCGGGTATGGTTCTGCCGCACGGCTCTTGAACAAGAACGTCAAACTCCCGGGCAAAGGGATAACCGCCGTCTTGGATACTTCTGTTCATGTATTCCTCTATGGCATATCCGTAAGCGGCGCATACAAGACCCCAGCTAAGCCTTTCTTTTTGGGTCTTCGGTGTGTAATATTCATAAGCTGCCGCCTTCCATTTTCTGTATTTCGTTATACGGTCGTCAAGTCCCGGTAAATTTCGGGCATAAGCGGCGGCGTTTGTAACTTCACCTAATATCCACCTGATCACATCGTCCGTATGGTTTTGCGGGTCTATCTCGTTTAACAGATCATAATCATAGCGGTGTATCGCCATGCCGTCGTAAATATAGTCCATAAAAAACTCCTCTTTTGATAAAATTCGCCTGTTCTAAACCGAACAGGCGAACATTTTTTGTTAAGAACCGCTTTTTCCTGTTGTGATAGGCTCGATAACCGAAGCAAAGATCGTGCTTAGCTTCGCCATGCCTTCTGCGGCGGGCTGCTGAGCGGCTCTTGCGTAGATCTCGTATTTTGCGGATTTGTCGGTGCTTCTGGTTTGACTTATGTCGGTGGTAACACTGCCCGATATTTTCGCCGAAAAGCCCCAAACGCTGAAGGAGCCCTCCAATCCGCCTTTTTGTTCCTTCGTTTTTGTATCGACGCTCGAATCCTTCACCTCCATTGTAAAGCGCACAGTCGCCTCGTCCATGGTAAAGGCGGGGATAGGCACTAAAGCCAGCAAAGGCGCTTCCACCGTCACCGAAGCGGTCTTGACTTCTCCGCTGCTTGCGTCCACCACCTGTCTGTTAAGCTTAAACTTAACAACTCTCGCATCAACCTCGGGATCGTTGCTGCCGCTGAAATCGGGAGCGGTCTTAAAGGCAAGGGTGAAAAGCTGATCCAAATACACGTTGCACAGCTCCGCCTGACCCTTCGCCACCTCGATGATCGGCTGTGAAACCAACAGCCCCAAAGGAATACCCGTGAAATCATCTGTAATTGCCATGACATTTTCCTCCTGTTATAGACCTCCTCGAAAACCTACGAAGCACCGTCTGACTTGCCCTTTTGCCGTAATGCTTTGCCCGTTTTCCTTGAAATAAATACATTATTCCTGCGGAAAACGGACTTTGCCTTACGGCAAAATTTCTGCGCCATACGGTACTTCTCCGGTTTCCGAGGAGGTCAAAATATATTCAAAGGAGAGAGTTCAAGTGGGTCTCCACCCGCGAAGCCCCCTCCGATGTTTCATTGCATTTAAATAAGATCTCGATCTCGCCTGTCTTGCTTCCCGACTGCTCCGCTCCTGCGGGCGATACGGAAAAGCAGCAGTCCTCCTGCCCCTGATCCAACGCCTCTATGTTCAGATTAAGCTTGAGCGAATCTATATTCAGGCACCCTTGATTTACCAAGGTCGCCAACGGTGCGGCTATTATCCTTTCTCCCTCGGCGGTGGGCAGCTTTATCTCCACCATTTTGGGAATGTAAGCGCCGCCGTCCTCGTCCTGATCAAAATAGTTGCCGAAATAAAACTCCGCCGAGCTTTGGGCTATCGCCTTGTGTGCGTCGTGAACCGCCGCTCCGATTGCGTCAATAAGCTGTCTTATGTCCATTTTCTTTTCCTTTCCTTTTCAAAAGCCGTTTTACCCTTTCCTACTGCTGTACCAAAACGCATACCCTGTCCTCGGGGATTTCGTACTTGCTCATAAGCTCCTGTAAATTTTCGCCTACCTCGACGATTTGGTGATGACTGTTTCCCTGAAAGGGCGCCCACACCGCATATTGCCCGAGAGCCATGCTTTTGCCCTCGCTCTCCACCTGCTGCTCCTCTCCCAAGTCGGTGATAAAGCATTTTCCCGAGAATATTTTTTCCCATTCCATAAAATCACTTCCTTTTAATCCCGTTTTCGCTTGAAAGACGGACGGCTGCAATTTTTGCTTGTCCGTTTCCTTCGTTGATAAATAATATGCGCCTGTCCCGAAAATATGACCGAAAAAACAGCAAAAAAATCCACCCCTTAACGGAGTGGATCTTGATTTAAGTATTAATTTTCCTTAACGCTTTGATTAGGGAACGATTTCCTGAGGAGTAGCGAGTACTACGTCAAATACCATGCTAACGTTTACTTCGTCGGTACGAGCGATTGTAGACCAAGGAACGGTAGGATTGTAGGACATATCGCCGCAGATCATTACGTGAGTTTCGCCGTTGGCAGCGCCCTTAGCGGGAACGTTGAAGAACTTAGCCTTTGCTGCGGGCTTAGCTTCGGTGCCAACTATCAGCTGATTAGCTGCCTTACTGTCGTAAACGCCGGTATATTCGTATGCGGTAACCTTGCCTGCATCGTTTTTAACGGGAGTTGCAACCTCAAGGAACATGAGAATATCATTGGTCAAGGAACCGGCTGTAACAGCCTGTGTGCTCTCCTTAACGGTTTCATGCTTGATAGCAGCCGTTACAAACTTAATGGAGCTTGTGGTGGGAGTTTCGAGAGTATTACCGTCGGCGCCCTTAACGGTCTGTGCGGAAGCCTTAAAGTTGCTTACGCTGATAGCGATGTCGGAAGGACCGGCGTTTACAAACTTCATCTCGGGAGAGAGAATGGAGTAATCAACGGCGGTAGCCTTGGTGCTGGCTGTAACCTTAGTGCCGTCCTTAACGATTGCGGTGGGAATATCCACTACCATCTTATAAGGGTTGAGGATCACGCCGGAAACGGTAGGCCATGTGATCTGTACGGCGGGGATCGCCATAAGAGCGGTAGCTTCCAAGGACAGCGATGTTTTGTCACTGCTCGGTGTGAGGGTGGTTCCCGTTGCTGCGGATACGGAAGATGTAAGCGAAAGTGCGCTTGCTGCCGCAACAACAACAGCTGCAATTTTCTTTTTGATGTTCATGTTTTTGTCCTCCATGATAAAAATTTATGTCCTTATTGTCAGCTTACAGTCAAGTGAAGAGCCAGAAACAACTGACCGTCGCGAATTGTTTCGTGATCGTCCTCCACCTGCGTAATGACAAGTAAAGCATCATAAGTCCCCGGGTCGAGCTTTATCTGCGAATCAAAATGGTCGATACCCGAACCGGGAGGGATAAGACCGCTTAGGTACAACTGCTCCTGAGCGGATTGATCCTTATAGATATTTATGTAAAAGTCGTAGTTGTTATCGATATTGTTTTGTATGTAGCAGGAGAAGGTCCTGCCGTCACTGCTGAAGGCCTGATTTTTGTGCGTAAGGGAGATATAGCCGTCCTCCACCTTTTCGTACAATTCGTTAAAAGCCTGCTGCAATTCGTCCTGATCAAGTATAATGGCAGCCGAGTCATATTGAAGCTTACCGTCCTTGATATGCTCCTCCGCCGGGTTGGGCGGATTGTAATTTTCCTTTTCTTGGTTCTCTTTCATTATAACAAAAATTAAAGCCAAGGTCAAGAGTATAATTATAATTATTCCTATTATTATAATTATGATAAATTTCTTTTTTTCCTTCTTTTCATCTTTTTGTTTTATATTTTCAGCCATGTACGGAATCCTTTCGTTCGGCATTATCAGCGGATTTGCGGAAGCAGCCCAAAAAACTTTTCGCTTTTTCCGTCTTATTTTATATCGGCAGCGTTTAAAAAAACTTTAGCGTCTCCAAAAAAATTCGTCAGATAAATCAATGGGCAAGTTTCCCATTTAGTGAAAATAACGGCATAAAATATGTAATTTTTACGAAAAAATTAATAATCATCGGTCAAATCGGCGCATTATTCCCGCAAGCTATTGATTTTTTAAAAAAAATATGCGATAATATAAATAGCTATATCCATTAATAGCTATATCCCTGCGCCGAAAAAATGCAGGGTCTTGTAAAGAAAGGATACATAAAGGTTTTATATATGGCACAGATTCTCAGCTTTAAAGCCGAATACAAGGGCATCTCCTCTGCCGAGGCGGAGGAAAGGCTGTCCATGTACGGCTTAAACGTCGATAACGGGTCGGAGACCGAGCCCTACAGCTTGAAAAAAGCAATGCTCACTCCCCGTTTTTTCACACAAATTATTGCGGTGATCCTGCTTTTCCTCACAAAAAGGTATGTGGAGGGCGCCGTAATGCTTCTCCTCTGCGTTATAATCACCGTAGGGGACGTTATATGGCAGCTTAGGCTTTACGAAAAGGACAAGACCCTGAAAAGGCTCACGGGCATGAAGTTCCGAGTTATAAGAAACGGCGAATTAACTCTTGTGAGAAAGGAATATCTTGTCCCCGACGACATAATAGTATTGCAGGGGGGAGAAAGAGTTCCCGCCGACGCACATCTGCTGGAGACCGACGAGCTGCTGATGAACGAGGAAATTTTCAGCGGCGACAGCACCCCCGTGCCCAAGAAAACAGGCTCGGACGGCGGAAAGACCCTGCCCAAATCCACCTGTATCTATAAAAACACCCTGGTGGTAAGCGGCAGCCTTGTGGCAAGAGTTTTCGCCACAGGCGAAGACGTCGCCATAAAGCGCAGAGCGGACGACTCCGTCTCGGTATTCGAGCAGAGGATCAAAAAGCCCGCCGCCGTCATAATGCTGACGGGGGTGGTTCTCATGGCGGTCATGGCGCTTTTGTGCGCTCTCAGAATAGAGGAGCCGGGCGGTTATGCCGATATTATCACAAGGGTGGCTGTTCCCGCCTTGGCGGTGGGAATGTGCTTTATCCCCAACGGGGCGGATAAGCTGATACGCAGCTTTTACTTGGGCGGAGCGTCCATGATGAACCGCCGCCACGCACTTATCAAAAATATAGTCGCCGAGGAGACCTTAAGCGCCGTCACCTGCCTTTGCGTTGAAAAATCGGGCACTATCACCAAAAACCACATCGAGGTGGCCGACGTGTTCACCGAGGAGCGAAAGCTCTTCAACAACGTGTGCGTGCTGGCATGCGAGCCTGCTCCCGTTGATTCGGCTGAAAAGGCGATTTTGCTGTACTCCACCTTCAGCGGGGTGGACGTAAAGGATCTGTTCTCCAACGAAAGAGAGGCTGTCTATCCCTTCAGAGAAGACGCAAAAATGGCGGGCAGCCTGTGGAAGATCGGCGGTCAAAGGCTCCTCTGCATAAAGGGCAGTCCCGAGGAGGTTTTGGCTATCTGCAATATAGAGCCCAACGAGCTTCACTATATCCAGCAAAAGCGTCAAGGCTATGCCAAGCAGGGACGGCAGGTGCTGGCGGTGGCATTTTCGGCATTGGACAACGACGCCGAGATACCCCAAAGCCTTACCGATATAAGATATGAATACATGGGTCTTGTGGCGCTGGAAAACACCACAAGGGACACCGTGCCCTATGCGGTCAAGTCCTGCATCAAATCGGGCGTAAGGGTGATCATGATAACCGGCGACAACGAGGAGACCGCCGCCGCCGTCGGAAGACAGATAGGTATCCAAAGCAGCAGGACCGTTATAGGCTCCGAGCTTATTGACAAGCCCGATCTGACGGGCGTGGGCATTTTTGCGAAAATTCTCCCCTCCCAGCGAATGGAGGTTCTGCGGCTGCTGAGGGAGCAGGGGGAAATGGTAGCTTGGGTAGGCACGGACACGGACGACATAGGTCTTCTCGAGGAAGCGGACGTGGGTATTTCCGTTTCGGGAACCGCCTCCCCTGCCGCTGCGGAAAGCTGCGACATGCTGATGGGCGACGACAACCTTTTGGCGGTAGCCGATGCGGTAAAGAGCGCAAGGCAGGTTCACCGCAATCTGAAAAGCGCCTTGGGGCTTATGCTGTCGGCTCATGTTTCGCTGGCGCTGATTTCGGCGATCGCAATAATATTCGGCGAATCGATGCTTATAACCCCTATATTGGCAGTGCTTCTGACCTGTATAGTATTCCCCGTGGCAGCGTCTATGTTTATCGGCAACACCGCCGATTCCAAATCCGACTTTACCTCCAGCGAATTTATTGCCAAGGGCGTAATAAACAACCTGTTTTTCCCCAAGGTAGTGATTTTGGGTACTACCCTTACCATGGCGATAACCCTGTTCCACCTGTTTACCATGGATCTGGAGGTGGAGCTTCAGCGCTCCTTCCTGTTTATAATGATGACTGCGGGACTGGTGCTGGAGGGGATGACCTTGGTTTCAAGGAAAAAGGGCTTTATCACCACCGTAAAAGAAAAGCACGGCTTTTCTGGAGCTATGCAGGCGGGGCTTTTGCTGCTAATATCTCTTGTGCTTATTTATGTGCCCTTCCTTAACACCTCCTTCGGCTTCGGCTCGCCCAATGTTTTGGTAATGCTGATCGCTCTCGTTGTGACCCTGCTGTTTACCTTCTGGCCCGAGGCGGCAAAACGCTTTAACTCCATGCGATAAACTGTGAAAATGAAAGGACAGCCTTACGGCTGAGGGTAATTTATGGGAAATTTTTTGGGTATCCTTTTCGGCTTGGTTTTCGGCGTCGCCAATATAATTCCCGGAGTAAGCGGCGGCACAATGCTGATCACCTGCGGCTGCTACGATAAGGTCTGCGGCGCTTTGGCGCTGGATCTCAAGGAAATAAAAAGGAACCTTAAGTTTTTGATATTTTTCGGAATAGGGGCGGTTTTGGGAATAGTAGGCTTTTCCAACCTTATAACCATGCTTTTCGACAGCTTCCCCACCGAAACCTATATGTTCTTTATCGGACTTATTGTCGGCAGTATACCTTTAATAATAAGAAATGCCACAGTTAAGGAAAAATTCAAGCCCCTTTGCCTTGTCCCCTTTGTTTTGGCGCTGGCATTGGTGATAGGACTTACGGTCTTGGAGAAAATTTCGGAGGATCCCGCACCCATGACCGTTTCGGGCAGCAATCCCTATACCGTTACCTTTGCCAACAACAGCGACAAAAAAATAACGGACTGGTCGGTGAAAATAGAAAACGGCATCGGTATAGGCGACTGTTCGGAAAATGTGGAGTTTGCAGGCAAAGAAACGTCCGCCGCTATAGCCGATACTATAAGACCCTTGGGCAGCGGCGAGATTATGCCCCATGAATCGGTGACATTTACATTTAAGGCAACGGATATGCCCGAATTAAAGCTGAGATACAGCTATGAAATAAATGCGGGCTTCGTGCTCACCGTAATCGGCGCATCATTTTTAGCGGCAATGGCAATGATAATCCCCGGGGTCAGCGGCTCGTTTATAATGGTGCTGTTAGGCACCTACGCAACGGTGATAAGTGCGATAAAGGACTTTAACTTCGGCGTGCTCATTCCCACCCTGATAGGCGTGGCCTTGGGCTTAGTGCTTGGGGCAAGGCTTATACGGCTGCTGCTGAAAAAGCACAGGCTGATAGTTTTCAGCGCCATTTTGGGGCTGTGTGCCGGTTCGATCTTTGCGATCCTGCCCGAGGGCTTCGGATTGAACCTTCACACCGCAATAGGCGCAGCCGCATTGGCAGCGGGCTTTGCCCTTTCCTTTACAATAGGAAAGCATACCAAGGTAGAGACAGAATAAATAAAGAAAATCCCTTATGCAGCAGAAAGGAGAAGCTTATGAAATATCAGGAGCTTAGAAAAAACGGCTCGACCGTTGCACAAACCGCCAAGATAGAGGTAGTTGAGCAGGACGGCGTCGCCTATAAAATATTTGACAAAAGCTTTAGCAGAGCGCAGATCTTTTACGAGGCAATGCTTCAAACCAAGGCGGAGGAGGCAGGGGTAAGAGTTCCCAAGATCTATGGCATAGAGCCTGTTGACGACCGTTTAGCCATAGCGTCGGAGTATATCGAGGGCAAAACCGTGACCCAGCTTTTAGAGGAATACCCTGCCAAAACCGACTTCTACATCGACATTATGGTGCAAACTCAGCTGTCGATACACCAACACGTCGTATCCGACATAAAAAAGCTAAAGCACAAGATAGCAAGGGAAATAAAGGCAAACGCCGTTCTCGATGAAATAAAAAAATACGAGCTGGAGACCCGCCTTGCCTCCATGCCCCAGCACAACAAGCTTTGCCACGGCAATTTCGGTCCCGAAAACGTGGTAATTGACGAAATGGACAAAATAATAGTGCTGGACTGGGTTGCCGCCGCCAGGGGGAACGCAGGTGCAGACGTGGCCAAGACCTATCTTAAGCTTACCCTTATTTCCACGGAAATGGCGGAGAAATATATCACGGTTTTCTGCGAAAAATCCGGCGAGGACAGACAATACGTATACGAATGGCTGCCCCTGATAGCCGCCTGCGGTCTCAACGAAAAAAATCTCTCCGAAAAGGAAAAAGCTGTGCTGTACAGCTGGCTTGATATAGTGGACCACGATTAATATTTCGGTAAAGGAAGTAAAAAAATGCAGGAAAAATGGATCATTCAGCTGTCCTATTTGGCGGCAGTAGGAATTGTGGGCTTAATTCTTGTTATCTATGACAAGATCGCCGCAAAAAAGCTAAAACGCCACCGCACTCCCGAGGCTGTGCTCATGCTTGTGGGGATCATCGGCGGCGCACTTCCCATGTACATAACCATGCAGATCATAAGGCACAAAACCAAGACCCACAAGTTTTCCATAGGCTTCCCGCTTATTATTCTTTTGCAGGCGGCATTGATTACGGTGCTTAATGCGTGGGTGATAAAATAAAGTATTTTGCGGACGGCTTTGACGCTTTCGGTGCGGGAGCTGCAAGGGTGTTTGACCGAAATTGGTATTAATACTAATTCCTGTTTAAAATATAGACTTCGTCTATATTTTAAAGCCGACT
>JAMPBF010000105.1 GCA_023666805.1 Bacillota bacterium | reverse complement strand
GTGCTGATACAGAACCGCACCGAGTTTGAAAAGGGCAACCCGGAAACCGTGTTCCTCTCCCTGCCCGCCACAAAAGAAGAACTTTACGAAGCCATGAAAGCACTGAACATCACAGCCGACAACCCGCAGGACTTTTTCTTAAACGGCTATTCCACGGACGAGAGCAGGCGCATTGACATACCCTTTGACTGGATAAGGGACGGCGACCTTGACAAGATAAATTTCCTTGCCGCAAGGCTTGAAGAAATGACAACAGGGCAGCTTGAAAAACTGGACGCTGTTATGCACAGCGACTTCAAGCCGGAAAGCCTTGACGGGCTTATCGACCACACCTACAACACAGATTTTTATTCCCATATCCCCGGCATTTTCAGCTATAAGGAATTGGGCGATTATTTCCTCAATGACAGCGGCAGAGTGCAAATGCCGGAACAATGGAAAGCGGGGATTGACAGGGAAGATTTCGGCTACAATGCCGCACTCCATGAGGACGGGAAGCTGACCGACTACGGCTATATCGCAAGAAACGGGACGGACTGGAAAGAGGTTTACGCCGGGCAGGAAACGCCGGAGCAATATCGTATCATGGGCTACCCCGAAGCGGAACGCACCGCCCCGGAGCAGAACGAAAAGGAAGCCGCACCCGCAACGACCTTAGACCCGCAGGCAGTAGCCGCCGCCAACCCCTCACGCCCTATCGAATTAAAGTCACAGAAGCCCGCCGAGAAGATGAAAGAGATCACTGACAAACTGGAAGCGGGCATACAGGAATTATTTGACAGCGACCGCTTCAAGGAATATCTGCAAGTAATGTCAAAGTTCCACAATTACAGTTTCAACAACACCCTGCTCATTGCCATGCAGAAGCCGGACGCTACCTTAGTAGCGGGCTACAACTCATGGAAAAATTTATTCGGGCGGCAGGTTGCGAGGGGCGCAAAAGGTATCAAAGTGCTTGCGCCGTCCCCGTACAAGGTTAAGAAAGAGGTAGACAAAATCGACCCCAAGACACAAAAGCCCGTGACTGATAAGGACGGGAAGCCCGTCAAGGAAGAAATGGAAATAACCGTCCCGGCGTTCAAGGTTGTTTCCGTCTTTGACGTGTCGCAGACCGAGGGAAAAGAGCTTCCCTCTATCGGCGTTGACGAACTGACCGGGGACGTGGAACAGTACGCCGATTTCTTCAAGGCGGCGGAGCTTGCCGCACCCGTCCCGGTTGGTTTTGAAAAGATAGGAAGCGGCGCAAAGGGCTACTACTCCCAGACCGACAAGCGCATTGCCATTAACGAGGGCATGAGCGAGTTACAGAACCTTAAAACGCTGATACATGAAACCGCACACGCCAAGCTGCACGACATAGACCTTAACGCACCCCCGGAAAAGCAGGCAGACCGCCCCGACCGCAACACCCGTGAGGTACAGGCGGAGAGCATAGCCTACGCCGTGTGCCAGCACTACGGGCTTGACACTTCCGACTACTCCTTTTCCTATGTGGCACAGTGGAGCAGCGGGCGGGAACTGTCCGAGCTGAAAGCGTCCCTTGAAACAATCCGCAGCACCGCTTCCGAGCTGATCAAGGACATAGACAAAAACTTTGCGGAGCTGACAAAGGACAGGGAACAGGAACAGGCGCAGGAAACGCCGGAGAACGAACCCACGCTGGAGGAAAAACAGCCGGGGCAGGCAGCCCCACAGGAGGAAAAGGCAGACGCAACCGAACCCACAGCAGACACGCCGCAGGAGGAAAAAGCCACCACGAAAGAACCCGCAAAAGAAACCATGCAGCCGGAGCAATCGGAGGAAGAAAACTTCCCCACGCCCGACCCCAACGGCGAGCCAGTTGTCACTATCCTTTGGAGCGAACACAGCCGCTTCCATGACGGCGAAACCATGAGCCTTTCCGAAGCAAACGCCCTTATCGGAAGCCTTGACGCAGCAGTTTCAAAAGAGGACGGCTACTATAAGACCAAGTTCCGCATTGACTTTGTAATGGACGGGCAGCCCGACAACTACATAGGGCGGCAGGACTTAGGGGACGGGGACGGCACTCTGATTGAGCATATCGAGGATTACCACGCCTATTATGAGAATAACAGCGAATGGGACAACTACATCTTACGCAACGAGGGAAAGGAAGCACTGGAAGCAGACAAGGCACAGCGGGAAATGCTCCTGCATGAATTTGTCCCCTATCTGAAACTGCATGACAGCCTTTCCAAAATGGAGCATACCGCTACACAGGCATTGCAGGGAAACGAAGCCATGACAAGCACCGAAACCGCCTACCATACCGCCATGCAGGAATACGTTTCCCAATGCCGGACTATGGTAAACAGCGGGAACTATGAACTGCCACCCGCCCCGCAGCTCAAAGACTTTGACACGGAGCTTGAAGCCTACAAGGAACACGTCAAGGAAGAAATCGCACAGGAAGCGGCAGCCGCAGGAATGACCGTTGAGGAATACGCCGCTAACGGCTACGAGCCATACAATACGGAGCTGCCCGACCCGTCTATCAGCGTGAAAGATATGCAGGAATACGGCTACGCATGGGACGGTATGCTGCCCCTAAAGGAAGAAGCCGCCCTGCACCTTTACGAAAAAGAGGATATGCAGATTTTTTTACTCCATGAGGACGGGAGCGAGAGCATACCAGAGAACGCAGAGGACATAAAAGCCCATGCGGAAAAAGGCGGCATTTTCGGCGTACACAAGGAGGACTGGAACGCCCTCACGGAATACCGTGCCATGACGCAGGAATTAGCCGGGAGCGAAGCCACAAAGGAAATGCTGCACGAATACGGAGCAAAGGAGCAGGACGAAAACACCTTTACCATTTACCAGTTAAAAGATGATGTACCCGCAGATTATCATTTCCGTTCTTTAGAGCGATTGCAGGAAAACGGGCTTGCCGTTGACCCTGCCAACTATGAAAAAATCTACACCGCACCGCTTGCGCCGGGCATGGGCTTAGAGGGCATTTATGAGAAATTCAACCTTGACCGCCCGGAAGATTTCAAGGGACATTCCCTTTCCGTTTCTGACGTGGTAGTGCTTCATCAGAACGGCAGGGACACCGCCCACTATACGGACAGTATCGGTTTTGCAGACGTGACAAAAGATTTCCTGTTGGAGAACCCCTTAAAAGCCGCCGAGCTTTCCACGGAGCAGAACGAAAACATGATTGACGGCGTTATCAACAACACCCCGGACACGGACACCGCCCGTATCACAGCCGCAGCGAAAAGCCGCTATGACGGCATGACCGCCCTTTATACTATGGACGACAAAACCTATATCGGGAAAAGCGAAAACTACGACAACAAGGGGCATTACGACAACACGGACAATTCCCTGTTCTACGTTTCCGGCTGCCAAGCCGCCTTTACATTCCTTTCAAGCGAGGGCTGCACTTACCCGCAGGACGAAGCACTGACACGGGGCATTTACACAAAAGAGGACTACGAAGAATTTTCACGCATAGAGGATTTTCTATCGCAGGCGGGATTTACCCCGGAAAAGGAATTTTGCTTTGACGGCAAGCCCTTTTCCCTGCATGGGGATACGCCGGAGCAGGCAGCCCCGGAAAAGAAAACGGTTTACTATACAATCAATGAGGGGGCTGCCCGCCGTGCCAATGACGCAAACAGCTTTTCCGACTACAAGCCCGGCAGCGCAACCGCAGAATACCGCCAAATGGTAGACAAAGCCGTGGAAATAGCAGAGAACCAGAAAAAGCGTGTAGACCCCATGTACCATGAAAAGATTGACAGCCTTGTTGACACCTACGCCCGGAAACTTGCGGAGAACATGAACAGCAGCTTTTCCATTGAAGCCCGTGTCCCCTCTGTCCTCATTGCAGGCGGCTCTAATTTCCCGGTACGCAAAAAAGAGAAGCAGAACGCCGCCCGTGACAGGAACATGGAGGAATGGAACGACATACAGGGATTGCTTGACAAGATACGAAGCACGGGCATGGGCGGTATCAGCGCAGACGACCCGCAGGCAGTACAGAAGTTAGAAGCAAAACTGGAAAAGCTGCAAGCGGCGCAGGACACCATGAAAGCGGTCAACGCCTACTACCGAAAGCACAAGACCCTTGACGGCTGCCCCAACCTTTCCGCTGAACGTATCGAAAAGATGAAAGCGGAAATGTCGTCACAGTGGCACATAGAGGACAAACCCTACCCCTCATGGGCTTTATCCAACAACAACGCAGAGATACGCCGCATAAAGGGGCGCATTGCGGAGCTGACAAAGAAGCAGGAAACCGCCTACGCCGGGTGGGAATTTGACGGCGGCAGGGTGGAAGCCAACCGGGAGGACAACCGCCTGCAAATCTTCTTTGAGGAAAAGCCGGACGAAAAGACCCGTGAAACCTTAAAGGAAAACGGCTTCCGCTGGTCGCCAAAAGCCGGGGCGTGGCAGCGGCAGCTTAACGACAACGCTATTTACGCCGCTGACCGCCTATCCTGCATACGCCCCCTATCCGGGAAAAGCCCCGCAGAGATACAGAAAGAAGCCCGCACAGCCGCCAAGACAGAAAAAAAGCCCTCTATCCGGGCGCAGCTTGCACAGGACAAGGAAGCGTTAAAAAATGCCCCGAAAAAGGCGGCGCAGAAAGAAAAAAAGCAGGACTTAGAAAGGAGCTGACCCCATGCAGAAATTTGAAAACGTGGACATATTAAAGTCCCTAAAGGCAATCATGCAGACCCACACCGAGCATTTCCAGTCTGATTTCGAGATAGACGCAAACACACTAAAGCAGGCGGCGAAAAGCCCGAACCCGGAGGACAAAAGGCAGCTCTGGTTATGCCGCCCCGCCGGAACATGGTGCTTACGGGAACGTGACACTTTCATCAAAGGCTCACGGGAACATAACACGCTCTGCTTTTACGCCGAGCAGACAAGGGACAAGATACTTGCCTATGCCGTGGAGCTGACGGGCATTGAGAAAGGCAGGGTAACGGGAAACCTTTACGAACTGGACTATAAAAAACTCTATGAACACGTCAAGGACGTTTCCGTGCCCGCCGGAGATACCAAACTGATTTATGAGGGCGGGGAACGGACGCAGGAAGCCGAAAGGCGCATTACCGGGGACGCTGACCCGGACTTAGGGAAGTTCCTGCGCTTTGAGGAACAGCCCAAAGACCCCGCCGCCCTGCGCAGCGTCCTATGGG
Organism: Bacillota bacterium; assembly: GCA_023666805.1. Lineage (GTDB taxonomy): Bacteria > Bacillota > Clostridia > Oscillospirales > Ruminococcaceae > Ruminiclostridium_E. The sequence continues at coordinate 3,888 of JAMPBF010000105.1, read as the reverse complement.
ACGAGAAATACAGCAGGGATCACTTCGACAGCGGCAGCATAAAGGCGCATATCGAAAAACTGTCCGGCAAAGAGAAAAAGCCGTCCCTGCGGGCGCCGCTTGCACAGGACAGGGAAACCGTAAAAGCCGCCACGAAAGAAAGCAAAACCGTCCACAGGACGGTTGCAAAGACCAAAAACAAGGGATTGGAGGTATAGGAGCATGGGACAATTCACATTTGAGGAAACAAACCTTATCTGCTGTTACAGGAGGAAAACAAGAGCTGATACGGCGGCGGCAATGACCGCCGCCCTGCCCTACATGGAAACGGAGATACAGGAGCTTGCAGGGCGCACGATAGAAAAGCTGAAGCAACTGACCGAGGAAGAATTTGCCGGGCTTGTGTTCCTGCCTGCTGAAGATATGGAGTAAATGAAACGCCGGGGAGTGGCAGTATATACACTGTCATTCCCCGGTATCTTTTATTTAGCGCAATAAAGGCATATTTCCTGTTAGCTTGTTGACTTTCTTCTTTGCCCCGCAGATTGCTATTCCAAAGTAATTCAAGTCAATCTCTGGTACAGTTTTCATTTTCTCTATAAATTCATCATAAGTTTTACAGCCTTGCGCCAAGTCTGAAAAATCAACAACGGTTAAATCTGAAAAATCCGGCTCATATAGTTTTTCCCGTATCGCCTTGATACTTTCAAGAGTTCCCTTTAAGATTGGCACAGGAAATTCAATAATCCCTAAATGCCTGTTGCCTGTCTTATCTGTAACGTCTGCGCCAACCACTTCCGGCAATTTTTTCCCTAACGTAATTCCCATAATTGCCGCCGTATTTGCAATAATCCCTAACGGTAAACTTCCGTCAATTACCATAACACACTTTTCATTTTGTAAATCCATTTAATAAATCCTCCTTTTGATAACAACGGTAATAGTACGCTTTATGAAATCCCGCTTTTTCGTAATACGCCAATAATCCCTCTGTTTCTGAAATATTAACTAATATTTTTGAAATCTGATTTTCGACTGCAAATTGAAAAATATCGTCTATTTCCACATCACAAGGCAACCTGCCATTAGGCAAATACAAAAGTTTCTGCCGTTTTATTCCGATTGCCGTACCGTTGTTTGTCACTATATTTTCTGTTGTGTTCATTCCCGCCATTCTGCCCAAACGGACTTTAGGCTTCACAATTTCTTTACAAAGATTCCTGTTAAACGCAAAATCACTCTCATTCATATCATGTTCCGCAACAATGCAGCAGTTTTGTATTTTATACCCGCAATCTTCAAGACGTGAAGCCAAATGATAGTTAGTATGTTCCACAATGCGAAATTCACAACTTAATGATTTTTGGCGGCTGATTTCCTCACACCCCCTTATGCGTTCCACAATATCCTTATTAGGCGAACCGTACAGCGGATAGATAACAATATGGGAAGAAGTTTCTTTCAGTACCCAACCTTGATAAATTTCTGTTTCAAGACTGGAAAACAAACTTATAATCTGTTCCTCTAATCTGACGGCTGGCTCATTCATTTTTCTTCTTCCCCTTTCCGCTGTATTCAGACAGAAACAGCCCTATGATAGTTAATGCCGTTCCTGCTATGGAAATCACGGTAATGTTTTCCCCTAAAACCAATACGGACGTAACAACGGTTATTACTGGAACTATGTATATATAAATACTTGTTTTTACAGCTCCCAATATTTTAACCGCATAATTCCACGTTACAAAACAGAGCGCAGACGCTCCGATTCCCAAGTACAGAATATTAAGTAAATTTGCGCCATTTGAAAACCGGGATATATCCGGCTGAAAGCCAAACAGGAACAATGCCGGTATCATAAACAGTATTCCATAGAAAAAAGTGCGCCGTGTAGCGGGAATGACAGGATAGCCAAAACTGCTGATTTTTCTTGTCAATATGGAATAACAAGCCCATACAAGGGCGGCGATCACGGCAAGTAAGTCCCCCGCAGGATTTAATTCCAGTTTAGACCCATTAAAGCTGATTAAGGCTATTCCGACCATTGCGACTACAAACCCGATAAAAAAACGTGCCTGCAACCTTTCCTCCGATTTTATAAATAAATGCACTAATAATGCTGTAAAAAACGGCGCAACGGATATAATCACGCCCACATTGGAAGCCAACGTAAACGTCAATGCTATATTTTCAAGCAGATAATACAGGCATATCCCGCATAGCCCCGCAGCGGCAAATGTCAATTCCTGCTTGAAATTTACACCTTTTAACCGTCTGGGGTATGCCGCCAATAAAGCTAAAAACCCCATGATAAAACGGGAAAAAAGAATTTCCACGGGTTGAAAATCAACCAACAGGATTTTAGTGGATATAAAAGTCGTTCCCCATATTAAGATTGTTAATAATGCCGCCAAATGCCCTGCTGTCTTTTTGTTCTGCATTTTATATTTCTTCCTTATCCTTTTCAAAAAATATCTCACGGTAAACGCCGGGAGCAAGCCCGATAAAACGGTTAAAATAATTTGTAAAATGGCTTTGGTCTGAAAACCCTGTCTGCATGGCGGCTTCTATGGGCTGTATTCCTTTCCCTAACAATGTCTTTGCTTCATTGATACGGATAGTTTCCAGATAACGGTACGGGGTAACGCCTTTTGATTTTGTAAACGCCCGCAGGAGGGTAGATTTACTAAGCCCTGCATAGCGGCATATCTGGTCTAAATAAATCCTTTCGTTGTAGTGCTGCTTGATAAATTCACAGGCTTTTTCTATTTCCTGCCGACACTCTGACACACAGCTTTCAAAAGGCTGCCCGTAATTCTGTATCAATGAGGAAATCAGAAACAGCAGGCTTTCCTCTTTTGCAAAATCCGGAGTGCCATTCATAACCATTTCGTGAAGCGGGCGCAGGTAACAGGTAATTTCATCATCACAAATTACATTCTTTGAAAATCCGGGCAATTCCCTCTTTCCTGTAACTTCTTCCGCCAAATCAAACATTATGCTCTTAGAAATATTAAACCCACGGTAATCAAATGTCCCGTCATCACTCTGCACACAGGCATGGTTATCCCCCGGATTAAAAAGGACAATATTTCCTTTCCCAATGCTGTATTCTATGTTTTTGCATGAAAGAGTACGCTCCCCGTCCTCAACAAACCCAATGACATAATGCTCATGGAAGTGGTTCGGAAATGGCTGAACAATCCCCTCAAAACGGTAGGCTTCTATCCTCAATTCATCATCATAGACTACGGTTCTTATTTCTTTTTTCATGTATTTTCGCTCCTTTCCGTAAACATTGTACCGCCGGATCAGCGGAAAGTCTTGTAAAATATCTTCATTTTTACCGTCCTGTTTACCCTTTCCATTCTGCCTGCTAAAAATGCAATGAAACGCCGGGGAGTGGCAGTATATATACTGTCATTCCCCGGTATCTTTTTACGCCCTTGTGGACGCTTAGAAGCCGCTTAAAGAGCATATCCGCATATTTCCCCGCCTTTGCCATAAAAAGCCCTTAGAAAGCCTTATAACGCTTTTTCCTATGAGGTTGTGCATAAGAAAAGCAGGGGATAACCTTATACCGGCTTTATCCCCCGCATTTTTCCATGTCGAATTTATATCCGACACCTAGCATAGTTTTTATATATGCCGGGTTCTTGCTGTCCGGCTCAATCTTTTTCCGCAGGTTGTATATCACGTTTACAACGCTTGAATGGCAGCTATCGCTGTCCATATCCCAAACGGCTTCAAAAATCTGCTCCTGCGTGAACACCCTGCCCGGAGAGGACGCAAGATAAGCAAGCGTCCCGTATTCAAGGCGGGTAAGGGGAACGTCCTCCCCGTCCCTAAGTACCCTGCGTTGGTACAGCTTGATTTCAAGACCGGGAAAAGAGAGTACGGGGCTTGTGG
>JAMPBF010000104.1 GCA_023666805.1 Bacillota bacterium | reverse complement strand
ATTTTTTCATGCATAATGTAGGGGCGGGTCTTGACCCGCCCGCTGTACAAGTTCACAAAGCAGGAATACTCGATCCGACAGCAGCTATAAGATAATATCCTCAATACGGATTAAATGATTGTAATGAGACCGATATAAACCCTATAGTGCTATATGCGAACAAAAAGGCTTTGCAGCGCTATTTTTCAAATCTGAACCACGCAAAGTCAAAGCTGCTGCCCGGCAGGAAAGTAAAGGAAACCTCGTATTTCCCTTTTATCTCCGCTATTTTAAATCGCCTTTCGGTGTAATCGGAGCAGCCTTCAAATTCCGCCAGCCGGAGCTTGTTTTCCGAGTTTTTAAAATTTATGTGGATACTGTTTACGGGTAAATTCGATCTTCCGCATATAACTATGGAGGATGCTGCTTCTTCAAAATCAAGCTCGCCGAAATTCAGCACCACGTTGTTGCCTATGCCGGTTATTTCACTGCCGCTGCGGGTAAAGCTGTCGCCGTAAATTTTTTCACAGCTTCCCGCCTCTATTATGCCGAAGGGAGTGGGCTTTTCAAAGCTGAAGCCCTTTACGTGGTATCTGTCGGAGGACGCCATAACAAGGGTGTGTACTCCCTTGAGGACCTTGGAAAGCTTAAAGGTATTGGGCTGATAGGTCAGCCATTGCGGCGGCTCGTGATAGACAAAATCCCCTATCAGCTCCCCGCCTTGATCGGGTATTCCGTCGTAGAATCGGATTTTAACGGGCGTTGTGCAGTTGGCATAAATAGGTACCGTTACGGTGTCGCTGCCGATATTGCCGAAATCGGTGTTTTCAAAGCCGAACCATGCGTTTTCGCCCTCAAAGCCCGCTCCTCTTTCAATACCGTTGCCCACCTCCGAGCCGCAGGTATGCAAGCCGCCCACAACGAACCCGTAAGGATCGAAGGAAGCGGCGCCCACCCCTTCCACATCTATTTGCAGTGCCGTAAGCACTCTGTATTTGTCGGTGCCGTTTTTGCACATTGCTCTTAAATAAAATCTTCCGTCACCCTTTGCGCAAAGGGTGATCTTATCGCCCTCGACAGAGCATATTTCGGCAAGATTGGAGCTTATGCCTATTTCGTTTGTGATACGGTATTCGATATTGTCCTTGTAGCTTGCGTCCTTCGGGAATACCTTGGCGGTCACCGTCATTTTGCGGTTATCTCCGCCAAGCTTCAGTGAAGGAGCGCAAAGCTCTATTTTTCTCACAGGCAGCTCGTCATAGCCCATTTCGCTGTCGGGAACAAAATCCGCATTCTCTTGAACAGCGTTCAATCCAATTACCTCTCCGCAATCCGCAGCGGTCAGCGTTAAAACCTCTTGAGGAAGTCGGGGAGAATTTACCTTAACGGTTATTTCTCCCGATGTTGTTTTGGCGGCGATTATTGCCAAAAGCTTACCGCCGAACAGCCGCCTGCTTTTGCCCTTGTACTGCTCGAAATCGGTGCTGTCGCCGTTGTCTAAGCCTATCAGTCTGCCGGCTCCGCTTACCTCTATATTTACTCGGTTGTTGGCGTTGGCGACAAAATTGCCGTCCTCGTCCAAGGCGGATATTTCAAGAAGGATCAGATCCCTTCCGTCGGCTTTTAACACGGTTTTGTCAGGAACAAGGAGCAGCTTGGCGGCGTCGGAAAATGAACGCTGTTCAACTCTTGCGGCCTCGTTTCCGTTTTCATCGTAGGCTATTGCCAAAAGCACACCTTTTTTGTAGGGAATAAGGTAATTCGCCACAAGCTGTGTGCCCTTGAGGTGATCGATCTGCCTTTTTCCCATATCCTCCCCGTTAAAAAACAATTGAAGGCAGGGGGCGTTGGTGGTGACCCTTACGTCGATCTCCTGTCCCTCGGAAAAATCCCAGTAGGGGAAAATATGGATAAAGGGAGCGGTCTTAAAGTCGGTCCACTCGGCTTGGAAAATATAGGAGCTGTCCTTGCGAAAGCCCGCCGTGTCGATTTGTCCGAAATAGCTGTTTTTGGTGCTGTAGGGGGTAGATTCACCGATATAATCGAAGCCGCTCCATATAAACTGACCTGCGGAGTATTCGGCGTCTCTGTCGGCGATTACGCAATATTCGGTGTTGGGAGCTCCCCAGCCCGTGCTGCAATTGCCCAGCGATGAGCACTGCTCGTCGTCGTCCGCCAATACGCAGCGGGACAGCGGAAAATGATACACGCCCCTGCTTTGCAGCACCGACGCCGTTTCGCTGCCGTAGATCATCCAGTCGGGGTGCTTTTCGTGATGCTCGCCGTACAGTCTTTCGCCGTAATTGTAGCCCGCTAATTTAAACAAATCGGTGCATTTCTGAGCGTTTTCCCACTGCAAATAATTGGAGCCGCTGGTGATATAACCGTTGCAGCGGGGATCATGCTGCCTTACGAGAGCAGCCAGCATGGAATTTACCTCCTGCCCTCTTTCGTCCGCATGAACGTCGTAGATCTCGTTTCCGATACTCCAGCCGATAAGGGAGGGGTGATTTCTGTCCCGTCTGACCCAAGCGGCTATGTCCTTTCCCACCCAGTCCTTAAAAAATCTTGCATAGTCGTAATCGGTTTTCGGGCGCTCCCACATGTCGAAGCCCTCCGACAGAATAAGAAAGCCCATTTCGTCCGCTGCCTCCATCAGCTCCACGGATGGCATGTTGTGACTGGTGCGTATCGAGTTTACTCCCATTTCCCGAAGCTGTTTGAGACGGCGGCGCAGAGCGGTCTTATTCTGCGCAGCTCCCAGTGCGCCCAAATCGTGATGCTCGCAGGAGCCATGAAGCTTTACATGTCTTCCGTTAAGGAAAAAGCCTTTATCGCAGGTGAACTCCGCCTTTCTGAAGCCGAAGCGGCATTCCTCCTTGTCTATGACCTGTCCGTCCTTTATAAGCTCGGTGACAAGGGTGTACAGACAGGGGCTTTCTATATCCCACTTTTCGGGATCGTCAACGGTTATTTTCTGTACTGCGGCGCTGTAGCTGCAATTTTCTTTTCGCAGCGCTTCGGGAATGACCGAAGCGTCCAGCGCACTTGGGCTTGCTGTGCTTTCGGCTGCAATATTGCCCGACGGGTCTTTGACCCTCTGCCTTACCTGATAGTTATTGGGTTCGTTTTTGGGGCGGCAAAGCTCGGTAGAGACCGTTACGGTGTTGTCCCTTGCGGATATGTAGACGCCGTCGGGAAGAATGTGAGCCGCAGGGGATTCCTTCAGCCACACATTGCGGTAAATTCCCGCTCCCGAATACCAGCGGGAATTGGGGCTTTGGTAATTTACTCTGACGGCTATCAGATTTTCGCCCTCTCTTAAAAGCTCGGTTATGTCGAACTCAAAGGTGGAATAGCCGTATTTCCACTCGCCCGCCAAGCTTCCGTTTACAAAAACGGCGCTGTCCATATACACCCCCTCGAAGCGGATAGAGGTAAGGACGTCGGGCTTGGGTACATAGTTAAGGCTTCTTCTGTACCAGCCTGTGGAGGTCTCATATAAGTTTTTGGTGTTTTCTATAAGATAGTCGTGGGGAATATCTATATCCTTCCAGTCAAAATTATCGGAGTATTCCGTTGCGAAGGGCTGCTTGGAAAATTGCCAGCTGTCGCAGAAGAGAATTTTCTTGCTCATATGGGAGTGTCCTTTCAAAGATATTTTATAATTATTTTATCATAAAAAAACGGAAATGTCTACTGCCTGTAACCCTTTTTCTCCTTACACATATTATATACTGTGACTTAATTACAACAGTATGAAAGGAGAAAATTTATGGCAACATTTTATAATAAAGCCACATTGACCTATAACAACGTCAGCACCGATTCCAACATTGTAACGGGCGAGCTTGCCGAAGTGCTGTCCGCATCGAAAACAGCCCTTGAATCCGACTATGACACAAGCTGCCCCGTAACCTATGCGGTAAGCATTGTAAATTCGGGCGCAAACGCCTTTACCGGGATCGGCGTAAGCGACAATTTGGGCGAATATACCTTTAATACGGGCACTCTCACTCCCATGACCTATGTAGACGGTTCTTTAAAGTATTTTGTAAACGGAGTATTGCAGCCCTCTCCCACCGTTACCGGTGAATCTCCCCTTACAATAACGGGAATAACCGTTCCCGCCAACGGAAACGTGCTGCTGGTATACAAGGCTTATGCTAACCAATATGCGCCTCTCGGCACGGGTGCGTCCGTCACCAACACTGCGACGGTAAGCGGAGCGGCTCTCCCAAACGATATTTTGGCGACCGCTACGCTGGATCATGCTTCCGCTCCCGATCTGTCCATCAGCAAGTCTCTTTCTCCCGAGACCGTGACCGAAAACAGCAATGTGACCTACACCTTCGTGATCCAGAACAGGGGAAGCGCAGCCGCCGACGCAGCCGACAATGTGACTGTTACCGACGCCTTCAATCCCGTTCTCTCCAATATTGCCGTAACTCTTAACGGAACGGCGCTGACCGAGGGCACGGACTACACCTATAACACCACCACGGGCGTATTCCAAACAACGGCGGGAAGAGTGACCGTCCCTGCCGCAGCGTTTGCCGCAGACGATACGGGCGCTTGGAACGTAACCCCCGGCGTTGCGATCCTGAAGGTCACGGGAACTATTTGAAGCGTTGAATCGTAAAATATGATATGACGAAAGCCGCTCACTTGGGCGGCTTAGTCTGTCGAAAAAGTCCAATGGGGCGGCAAATTATGAACTTGTACAGCGGGCGGGTCAAGACCCGCCCCTACAAAGCGCACTTTTTATGCATTTTTCGTTTAGGGAAGAGTTGACTTTTTTCATAATTCTTGGTAAAATAAATATAATATTTTACAGCCACATTGTGGCAGAAAGAAGGTAGGCTAATGAAAAAAATGTCAAACACAATCAAGAGAATGACAGCAGGGCTGCTTGCGGCGTTTGTTTCAATTTCTATCACCGGGGTAGGATATGCAGAAGATTTACCTGTTGACAGCAGCTGCGATAATGATGCATATTCCGATGATTGCAAAGATCTCGGATATATTCCCGATGCAGGTTTGGGCACTCCTGCGACTTATACGGGTGTTGATCGGAGCTTTGGATATATTTTTTATTTATATCCCGACGGTTCTTATTTTTCAAAATCAGGAGAGGAATGTAGCTGTCATGGTGGCGAAAAAGGAAATCCCTGTAAGCCTAAGATAGCTTGTAATTGCATTAATTTCGAAGACGCAATTCAATGTGCGGGATTTGCGAAAAAAGTATATTATGAAACTAATGGTCGCAGTTTGCCTCCACAGGCTTCACAGATTAGTAAAGATATGTATTTAACGGTTGACAGTGCGAAGAATCTCTTTATGCATAACAATACTTCCCCTGAAGCAGTATATGTTAGGGTCAATACGAGAACTGATTTGGATCCCAAGGGAGAGCATTCCCTTGTAATTGTGTTTTCCACTTCAAGCAAGGTTACGGTTTATCACGCAAATTACGGTGCTTCGTGCTTGGTGCGTTATGAGGATTATACTTGGGAAAATTTTGTTAAGGCGTTTCCGTATCTTTACAGATATTCGTATTAATGGTGATGAATCATGAATAAAGCAAAAGCAACGGTATCATTTATTCTCCCTGTAATATTGTCTTTTTCCCTTACCGCCTGCAACGCCACCTCTTCCGAAAACAATCCCTCTGCTCCGCCTCAATCGGGAGCTTCGGATACAGAAGCGAATATACCTTTGACGGAGCAAACAGAAGCATACCCCGGCGAAGAGAATTTTTCATTTTTCTACGATGATGATTTCGGCTTATATAATGCAGTTCCTCCCGAATGGGAAGAGAGAAGCGGCATAGACTTTGACTGCGGCTATATATGCTACCACAAACCCGGAGAATTAGGAATACCCGATTTCGGCGATTGGAACGGTAATGTTATAAAAGTAAAAAAGGGAGATGTGCTGGACAACGGGCTGAAGGTCAAAGAAGCCTATTGCAGTTTAATGTTTTACAATAACGCATATCACGCAGCGACAATAAGCGTAGAATTTGAGGGCAGTCTTACCTTGACCGGCACGTTGACCTGCGATCAGGAGGACGGTCCCGTGGGAGGCTTAAAAGGCGACCTACTTATCAAGTTTCAACCCGAAGACGACTATATGCTGCCTTATTTGCCAAGCAGTGTACATTCGTACTCATACCATTTGGGAAATATCAACGACGAGGGTATGCCCGAAGGAATAACGGAGATCGTAAACACCGACGGCGTCGAAGAAGCAAGGGTAAAAGCGGTGATAAGCGATATAAAAACACGGTACAGTGCGGGAAAAAGTGAATCCGCCACATTGTTACGCATTGAACCGTTAGATTAAAAAATTTCCCGCTTTCTATTGACAATCACCGATAAAAATGCTACAATAAGCTTAACAGAATAACCGATGAGCAAGGAGAGTATCTGTTCGGGGTCAAGCGCAGAGAGCCGGCGTTTGGTGAAAGCCGGAGTTGACGGTGCAGAGAATGGGCTTGCGAGGGCAAACCGAGGGCTTTTGGGGCGGTAACTTTTTTTAAGCATTAGGGGCGACGGGTGTCAACCGTTATATTGACGGCTTATTGTTAGATAGGTGGCTATTACGGGAATTATCCTGTCCTATTTATTGGGACAGGTTTTTTTGTGTGAAAATAAAAACGGTGATTCTGTGAAAAAACAAATGCATGAAAGGAAAAAGAAAAATGGAAGAAAAGATCCCCTACAAAATTTATTTGAGCGAAAACGAGATCCCCAAGCAGTGGTACAACGTAAGAGCGGATATGAAAAACAAGCCCGCCCCTCTTTTGAATCCCGCTACCTTAAAGCCCATGACCTTGGAGGAGCTGTCGGGCGTTTTCTGTACCGAGCTTGCAATGCAGGAGCTGGACGATACCACAGCTTATATCGACATTCCCGCGGAAATTCGGGACTTTTACAAAATGTACCGTCCCGCTCCCTTGGTGAGAGCTTACTGCCTTGAAAAAGCACTGGACACTCCGGCAAAAATTTACTACAAGTTTGAAGGCAACAACACCTCGGGAAGCCACAAGCTGAACAGCGCCATCGCACAGGCTTATTACGCTAAAAAACAGGGGCTTAAGGGCGTTACCACCGAAACGGGCGCAGGACAGTGGGGCACCGCTCTTTCAATGGCGTGCGCATACTTGGGACTTGACTGCAAGGTTTATATGGTCAAATGCTCATATGAGCAAAAGCCCTTCAGACGTGAGGTAATGAGAACCTACGGCGCAGACGTTACCCCCTCTCCCTCCAATACCACGGAGGTAGGCAGAAAGATACTGGCGGAGCACCCCAACACCACCGGCTCTCTCGGCTGTGCGATCTCCGAAGCGGTGGAGGTGGCTGTTAAGAGCGAGGGCTACCGCTATGTTTTAGGCTCCGTCTTGGCGCAGGTACTGCTTCATCAGTCGGTTATCGGTCTTGAAGCAAAGGCTGCATTTGACAAATACGGTATTAAGCCCGACATGATAATCGGCTGCGCAGGCGGCGGCTCTAACTTGGGCGGACTTATCTCTCCCTTTATGGGCGAAAAGCTGAGAGGCGAAGCGGATTACGAGTTTATTGCGGTAGAGCCCGCTTCCTGCCCAAGCTTTACAAGAGGCAAATACGCTTACGATTTCTGCGATACGGGAATGGTATGCCCTCTTGCAAAGATGTACACCCTCGGCAGCAGCTTTATACCCTCCGCAAACCATGCGGGCGGACTGCGCTATCACGGCATGAGCAGCGTCCTTTCTCAGCTTTACGACGACGGCTTAATGACCGCCAGAGCGGTAGAGCAAACAGCAGTATTCCAAGCTGCACAGCAGTTCGCAAGAATAGAGGGAATCCTGCCCGCACCCGAAAGCAGCCATGCAATACGGGTCGCCATCGACGAAGCGTTAAAGTGCAAGGAAACAGGCGAGGAAAAAACCATTCTCTTCGGCTTGACAGGCACGGGATATTTCGATATGGTGGCTTACCAGAAATTCAACGACGGAGAAATGAGCGACTATATCCCTTCGGATGAAGACTTAAAGGCGGGGTTCGATGCGCTGCCTAAGGTTGATCTTTAATAAGCAAAGAAAATACGTTTAAAAATCGGATAAATCCATTTTTAAACGGGAATCAGTATTCAAACGGATTTAGTATAAACAATAAAGGACTGTCAAATCGGCAGTCCCTTTTCTTTTCCGAAGAAATCAATACTTATAAACTATCTTCCTCTTGATTTTCTTGATGATAGCCGGCAGCGTCAGCACTAAAACAAACGCAGCAAAGCCCAATGCGATAAGGATAATGGTGGTTATAAAATCTCCCCCGGGGTCGCCCTCTACTGCTTCGGGAAGGCTTGGGTCGCCGTCTTCCGCAGGGGCGATGATCACGGCGGTTTCGGCGGTGGTGACTGCGGCTTCCTCGCTGCTTGCGGTTTCGGGAGCCGCAGTGGGCTCTTCCGGCGCTTCCTCCGATACGGTCGCCGCAGTGGAAGCGGCGGCTTGGCTCTCGGTGACAGGAGCGGGAGTTTCCGCAGGCTTGGGAGTAGTGTCTACGATCTGAACGGCAGGCGGCGGCGTGGTAACCTCTGCGGTTATCGGTGCGGGAGTGGTTTCGGGGACGACGATTACGGGCGATCCGGTGATAGGCGTTACATTGACGGACGAATCGGTCGTGACGTCGGGCGGCTCCTGGGAGGTAGGCTCCGAGGGCTGTTCGTCCGAGGTGTCGGAGGGAGTGTCGGGCTCTTCCTGCGTCGGCTCGGAGGCGGGGGGATCCGTAGGAGTTTCCGGATTGTCGGGTACGTCCGAATTGGCGGGAGGATCTGCCGGCTCCTGCGTTTCGTTGACCGCAGGCTCTTGCTGTACCGTGGCGGGATTTACCGCAGGAGCTTCCGCAAAAGCGCCGAAAGGCACGGCAACAGCGATCGCCGCCGCTAAAATATAAGCCGTAAGCTTTTTCTTTTTCATAAAACTTTTCCTTTTTTAAAATTTATACCGTTTTTGCTTTAAAAGCAAAGTCTGTAAATCGGTATCAAACGAATATCTTATACTGTTTCCGCTTTAAAAGATATACAAAGTCTATCTTTTAAAGTCGCCGCAAAGCGGCGTGCGGCGTTCATCTGCTTT
>JAMPBF010000103.1 GCA_023666805.1 Bacillota bacterium | reverse complement strand
ACGGTCCCAATAGTGTTGATATTATACATTATTTTTTTATATTTGTCAATACTTTTTTAATATTTTTATTGCAAAAATCATGAAAACACCTTTTTCAGCATTATAACCTTATCGTTTCTGTACTCTTCCGTAAATCCGCTTTTCAAGAACATATCCACCGAGGGGTTATCAACAGCAATGCTGTCGTAAAGCTCTTTTATACCGTTGCTCTCAGCTTCGGCGCACAAAAGCTTCAAGCCCTCAAGTCCAAACCCCTTTTTACGATAAGGAGAAAAAATCAGTATATCCGCCATGTATATTTCTCTGTCCTCGTCATAATGATAGGAAGCTTCACCAAGGAATACGGGACCCTTCTTCAAATACCTGTAAAAGCGCTTTGATTCATTATTTACTATCCAAAAATCATACCACTTTTCCCACTTATCCTTTGAAAAATCTATTGTACCGCCGTAAGCATGATTGTATGCCATAGTATCGTCATCGCTCAAAATATTTTGGCGAAACCACAGATCATCAAGGGCAGGTTTATACAGCTCAAGCATTTTTATCCTCCCTCAATCCTTTTTTCGGTTTATCAACAGCGTCCGTTTCTTCTGTTATTATACATTAAATAACCGACAATGTCAATAAAATTAATACTAATAACCGTTTAAAAACCGGACAAACCGTTTTTTAAATTCCCTGCCGCTTTGCGGCAGGCTGAAGAATCAAAGCTTCCTCAGTATTGCGGATTTTATCCGCAATTCAAATGGTTAGACAGCTTGTAAAGGAATAATACGGACTTGTTTTTCATAAACTTAACAAAAATCAAAAAATGTGAGGGATACCCCTGACCTCACCGAGGAAGGATTGAGTGTAAAAATGTCAGAATTTTACCCTGAAGGAGAGTTAATAAACACCGAAGACAACCGTATTTCCGTTTCCAGCGAGCAAAAGCTTCAAGAATGTATCCTAAGCGGAAAAATACTTGAAGCCCCTTGTATAGTGTGCGACAGCAGGCATAATCTGATCGTGGATTTCGGATTCATGAAAGGGATCATTCCCAGAACCGAAGGCGCAATAGGAATAGACAACGGAACCACAAGGGATATTGCCCTTATATCCAGAGTAAATAAGGCAGTATGCTTTAAAATAACCGCCTTTGTAGGCGGTGAATACGGCGAAAAAATGGTGCTGTTGAGCCGCAAGAAGGCGCAGCAGCAGTGCTACGGCGAATATATATCGAGGCTTTCACCGGGAGACATCATCAATGCAAAGGTCACTCACCTGGAGCAATTCGGCAGCTTTGTGGATATAGGCTGCGGAATACCCTCCCTCATACCCATAGACTCGATTTCCGTTTCAAGAATAAACCACCCCTCCAACAGAATGTCGGTGGGGCAGAACATAAAAGCGGTAGTTAAAAGCGTTGAGGGAGAAAAAATTTCTCTTTCCCATAAAGAGCTTTTGGGTACTTGGACCGAAAATGCCGCTAACTTTAAAGTCGGAGAAACGGTTACAGGCTATATACGCAGCGTCGAAAACTACGGCGTCTTTGTGGAGCTTACGCCCAATTTGGCGGGACTTGCCGAGCTTAAGGACAACATACATATCAACCAGCACGCCAGCGTTTTTATAAAGGCGATCATACCTGAAAAAATGAAAATAAAGCTTATTATCGTAGATACCTTTGACAGCGGATACACCTCTCAAAGCTTTAAATATTTCATCGACAGCGGGCATATCGACAGCTGGGTCTACTCCACTCCCGAATCGGATAAAATCATTAAAACCGTGTTTTGAAGCTTAACAACGGCGTTATCCCTTGATTTTACTGCGGTATTCCTCGGCGGCTCGCTCCAATTTATTGTCGCCAAATTCGTAATACACCTTATCCTTAAGCTCATCAGGCAAATACTGCTGCTTAACATAGTGGTTGGGAAAATCGTGGGGGTAAAGATAGTGCTGTCCCTTGACCGCCGCCCCCTCTCCGTCATAATGCACATTTTGCAGCTGTCTCGGAAAATCGCCCGTAATTCCCTTTTGCACATCTGCCATGGCGGCGTTTATGGCATTGTAGGCGCTGTTGGACTTCGGGCTGGTGGCAAGCAAAACTACCGCCTGCGCAAGAGGTATTCTCGCTTCGGGAAGTCCCAGCTGGAGTGCGGCGTCAACGCACGCCTTGGCGATCACGATCCCGTTGGGATAGGCAAGCCCCACGTCCTCGGAGGCGGTCACAAGCAATCTGCGGCAAACAGACGGCAGGTCTCCCGCTTCCAAAAGCCTTGCCAGATAGTGGAGCGCCGCATTTTCGTCCGAGCCTCTGATAGATTTCTGGAAGGCGGAAAGCAAATCGTAATGCTGATCTCCGTCCCGGTCGTACCGCATATTGCTGCGCTGCGCCAGCTCCTTTGCCAAGGCGCAGGTGATTTTGCCCTCGTTGGCGGACAACATACACAATTCCACGGTATTCAACGATTTCCGCACATCGCCGCCGCAGCCTCGGGCTATCTGCTCATAAACGCCCTCCTCGATCTCGGGCTTTTCCGCTTCCTGCTCCAGTGCAAGCATGAAGCCCCGCTCCACCGCAGGTATAATTTCCTCGGGAGCAAGCGCTTTAAACTCAAACACGGTGCAGCGGGATAAAATGGCGTTGTACACATAAAAAAACGGATTTTCGGTGGTAGAGGCTATAAGGGTTATATCGCCGTTTTCAATATATTCCAAAAGGCTTTGCTGCTGCTTTTTGTTTAGGTACTGGATCTCGTCCAAGTAAAGCAAAATGCCGTTAGCCGACATAAAGGTGTTTCTTGAAGCGATTATCTCCTTTATGTCCGCCGTGGAAGCAGATGTACCGTTCAGCTTGTGCAGCTCCATATTGCTCTTTTGCGCAATGATATTGGCGACCGTGGTTTTTCCCACGCCCGAAGGACCGTAAAATATCATGTTGGGAATACGTCCGCTCTCTATGATTTTTTTCAGAGGTCTGTTTTCTCCCAAAATATGCTTCTGACCAAATACCCGATCTAATTCCGTCGGACGAATTTTGTCTGCTAATGGCATAACCGTTTACCTTTCTTTTCCGAAATAATGCTGATTTTGAACAATGTACAAACCTTTTGCCGCAGATAGAAAATCGGTGCTTAGGTGCAAAACAGTATAAACCCGCCACGCATTTGTTTACCGTGACGGGCTTTTATTGCATTTACATTGTTTCGGCGGTCTTGACGTTGTACTTTTTAAGCAGCGATTTGATCTTAAGGTGAGGATCGATAACCTTGCTGGTGGAAATGTCATGATTGATCGCCGCAATAAGATAAGCAATATACTTGGAAACGTCAACCTCCTTGAACCACTCTCTGGAAAGCAGATCGGGAGTTCTGTATGTAAGGTTGGTGCCGAATACATAGTCGATCATGCCGTCTTTATAAGCTTGGTCGAATTTTGCAAGTCCGTTGGTGAAGATAGGATAGGTCGCATAAGCGATTATCCTCTTTGCATTGCGTTTTTTGAGCTCGTAGGCAATATCCAGCATCGAGTCGCCCGAGGATATAATGTCGTCGGAAATAAACACCGTTTTTCCCTCAACGGAATTGCCCAAATACTCATGAGCAACGATAGGATTACGTCCGTTTACAATTGTGGAGTAATCGCGCCTTTTGTAGAACATACCCATCTGTACGCCCAAAACGGAGGCATAATACATATTCCTGTTCAATGCGCCTTCATCGGGGCTTACCACCATAAAGGCGTCGGGAGAAACGTCCAAGTCCTTTACCTCCATAAACATCGCCTTAAGCACCTGATAGGAAGGCATTACGTTGTCAAAGCCCATGAGAGGGGTAGCGTTGCAAACTCTTGCATCGTGAGCGTCAAAGGTGATCATGTTGGACACGCCCATTGCCTGAAGCTCCTGAAGCATTACTGCGCAGTCCAGGGATTCCCGATAATTGCGTCTGTGCTGTCTTCCTCCGTAGAGGATAGGCATTACAACGCTTATTCTGTGCGCCTTGCCGCCCATTGCCTGAATTATGCGCTTTAGATCCTGAAAATGATCGTCGGGCGACATATAGTTTTCCTTGCCGAACATTTTATAGGTACAGCTGTAATTGCCTACGTCCACAATGATAAATATATCGTCGCCTCTGATAGAGGTTTTGATAAGTCCCTTTCCGTCGCCCGAGGAAAAACGGGGGCACTGAGCGTCAACAAGATAAGACGGCTGTGCGTAAGGTGTGTTCTTTGACCATTCCACCAAATAGTTATTGATCTTATCGCCCAGCTCCTGTGCTCCCACCGATGCGATAATGCCCAAGGGGGCGACCTGCTGCTTTGAGTTGAGCACTATGGTGCTTGCCTTTTCGGCTGCTAATTCTGACATTTTTAATGTTCCTTTCATGTTCAATGATCCCAAGGTATTATTCGTACAAGGGATACTTTGCGCAAATGCTGTTTACTATCTCTCTTGCTTTATCTTTATTTGCTTCAAAATCGGAGGAAGCAAGGTAAATGCTTTCGGCAATTTGATGCATATCCTCTTCCTTAAGTCCTCTGGTGGTCACCGCCGCAGTGCCTACTCTTATGCCGCTGGTGACAAAGGGCTTTTCGGGATCGTTGGGAATAGCGTTTTTGTTGACCGTGATATAAACGTCGTCGAGACGCTTTTCAAGCTCCTTGCCGGTGATTTTAAAGGGGCGAAGGTCAACCAGCATAAGATGATTGTCCGTGCCGCCGGACACCAAGCGGAAGCCCTTTTCCATAAGATCCTTTGCCAGCACCTGACAGTTGCTTACCACCTGCTTGCCGTACTCCTTGAAGGAGGGGTCGAGAGCTTCCTTAAAGCACACCGCCTTTGCGGCGATAATATGCATTAAAGGTCCGCCCTGAGTTCCGGGGAAGATAGCCTTGTTTATTTTCTTTGAAAGCTCCTCGTCATTGCAGAGGATCAAGCCGCCTCTCGGACCTCTCAAGGTTTTATGGGTGGTGGTGGTGACTATATCCGCATAAGGCACGGGCGAAACATGAACACCTGCGGCAACAAGTCCCGCAATGTGAGCCATATCTACCATAAAATACGCACCTATGCTTTTTGTGATCTGTGAAATTTTCTCAAAATCGATCTTACGAGGATAAGCGCTGGCACCTGCCACGATCAGCTTGGGCTTATGCTGCTGGGCAAGACGCTCCAGTTCTTCATAATCAAGCGTTTCGGTTTCGTCGTTCAAGCCGTAGGGGACAAAGTTAAAGTATTTTCCCGAAATATTGACGGGAGAACCGTGAGTAAGATGTCCGCCGTGCGCAAGGCTCATTCCCAAGACCGTGTCGCCCGGCTCAAGCAGTGCAAAATAAACCGCAGTGTTTGCCTGTGCGCCCGAATGAGGCTGAACATTGGCAAAATTGCAGCCAAAGAGTTTTTTTGCGCGCTCGATGGCAATATCCTCCACAACGTCCACGCACTGGCAGCCGCCGTAGTAGCGCTTTGCAGGATAGCCCTCCGCATATTTGTTGGTCAAAACGCTTCCCATTGCCGCCATAACCGCAGGGGAAACAATGTTTTCGCTGGCAATAAGCTCTAAGTTTCTCTTTTGTCTCTTAAGCTCATCGTTCATTGCCGCCGAAACCTCGGGGTCGTATTGGTCAAGAAAACCAACGGTATTCACCAAATCGTTGTACATTCGCTTTTCCTCGTTTCTCGTTTCATAGCTGTTTTCGGGCAAAATACGCCCGCTTACCACATTAAATTATACTATTTTTCGACCTTAATTTCAAGAGTTTTCTGAAAATATTTGCCATTTTTACATAAAGCAATAATAGGCTGAAATATTTTGTTTATTTTCAACAATCGTTAAATATTGTATTGCCGTGCAAAATATTTATATAATAAAACAACCAAGAACACTGTCTTGGCTGTTTTTGATCTGTTTAATCACTTGTTGATCACTTGCCGGTAAAGCCTTCCCAATCCTTAAGGAATCTTTCTATACCGTTGTCGGTCAAGGGGTGCTTTACCATCTGCAAAAGCACGTTCATAGGCACCGTGGCAATATGGCAGCCCATTCTTGCGGCGGCGGTAACATGAATGGGATTGCGAATGGAGGCGGCGATTATCTCGGTATCGATGGCGGAGGCGTTGAACATGTCAACGATCTCCTCGATAAGATTCATTCCCTCCATGCCTATATCGTCAAGTCTGCCCAAGAAGGGACTTACGAAGGTTGCGCCGGCTCTTGCTGCAAGAAGCGCCTGCGCTGCCGAAAATACCAAGGTAACGTTGGTCTTTATGCCCTTTGCGGTAAGCTGCTTGCACGCCTTCAAGCCCTCCTCGCACATCGGAAGCTTGATGACGATATTCTTGTTGATCGCAGCAAGAGGAAGAGCCTCCTCCACCATTTTATCCGCCTCGAGGGAAATTACCTCGGCAGAGATAGGTCCGTCAACTATCTCGGTGATCTCGGTAACCACCTCTTTAAAATTGCGTCCTTCCTTTGCGATAAGAGAGGGGTTGGTGGTCACGCCGCAGATAATGCCCATATCGTTGGCTCTTTTGATGTCCGCAACATTGGCGGTGTCAATAAACAGTTTCATTTTTTTCTCCTTAATTTCAAAAATTCTCTTAAAGATATTTTAATATATCGGAACATTTTTGTCAATATAAATATCGCCGATTTTTAAGCCGATAAATTATTCAGCTTGGCGAAAAAAAGACGTTTTTTCTCCAAGCCTCGTTAATTTAAAAGCTTGGACTTTTCGACAGTTTGATTATTACATTCGACTTATATTTGACTTTTGACCGATATTGTATTATAATTGTTTTTAAATGCGAAAAAGGAACTGTAAAAAATGACGGACAAATTTATCTGCCCCGTTTGCGGCAGCGCATTAAGTCTAAGCGTTAATACGCTAAGGTGTGAAAACAATCATTGCTTTGACGTTTCCAAAAGCGGTTATGTCAACCTGCTGACCAAGGGCGGAAAAAAGGGGCATGGAGATGATAAACTTATGGTCAGAGCTCGCCGCAATTTTCTGCAAAAGGACTATTACGGGCATTTGAAAAACGCCGTTTGCGGCGAGGCGGAAAAGTATCTCGGCAAGGGCTGTTTTCTGCTGGATTCGGGCTGCGGTGAGGGATATTACACCTCGGGATTATACGGCGTCCTTTCCCGAAAGCAAGGCGGCGGCATTTACGGAGCGGACGTATCCAAGGAGGCGCTTAAAATTGCGGCGAAAGCTTGTCCCGAGGCAAGCTTTGCGGTAGCCAGCGCATACCGTCTGCCCTTTTCGGAAAAAAGCTTTGATCTGATCACCTCCCTGTTTGCGCCGCTGGCATCGGAGGAATTTCATCGGGTTTTAAAGGATAACGGCATATTCATCACCGTAATACCCTTGGAAAATCATTTGTGGGAGCTGAAGAAAGCGGTATATGACACTCCATACAAAAATAAGCCCGAAAATACGGACTTAAAAGGCTTTGAGCTTATTTCAAGCTGCGAAGTGAAAAAAGAGATCGGCTTAAGCTGCAACGAGGATATTAAAAACCTCTTTATGATGACGCCTTATTACTACAAAACCTCCCAAAGGGATCAGCAAAAGCTTAACAATATGGAAACGCTTACGGTTAAAACGGAATTTTTGATTTTGACCTACAAAAAAATAACGTAAGGAAGGCATTTTATGACAAAGACAGGAAGTAAAAAGGTACTCAAAAGGATTCTGCTGACAGCTGTTATCACAATCATTGTATTCTCTGCGGCTTCATTTATTATCGTTAAGGTTAATTTTGACGATATTTTCAGTCGAACGGAGCTGGACCCCTTATCGGTGTATCTGAGATACGGCGATGTGGAAAAGGATTACCCCCGAGAGCTGCTGTCCTTTATGTCGGGCGAAAATAAGCTTCAGGGCTATCTGTACGGCGCCGACAACACCAAGGGGCTTGTGGTCATATCTCACGGGCTCGGAGGGGGAGCGGAGGAATATTTGGCTGAAGCCTTGTACTTTGCGGACGCAGGCTATCAAGTATTCGGATACGACAATACGGGCTGCTTTCAAAGCGAGGGATCAAATTGCATAGGCTTGTGCCAATCGGTTATCGATTTGGACGCAGCGCTGACCTTTATAGAGCAGGAGGAGCGCTTTAAGGATCTGCCGATACTGTTATACGGCCACAGCTGGGGAGGATATGCGGTTACGGCAATTTTCAACTATGACCACCGCATTGCCGCCTCTGCAAGCGTTGCGGGCTTTAATAAGCCGATGCAGATGATCGTGGAATGGGCAAGAGGAATGATGGGCGGCTTTGCTTATGTGGAATATCCCTATATATGGCTTTATCAAAAGAGCATTTTCGGCAGCGATCTGGATATTTATGCGGTGGACGGGATCAACAGCACCGATACGCCGATACTGCTTCTGCACGGGTCGCAGGATATGACCATCGGTATCGATGAATCCGCAATAATGGCGTACCGCAGCGAAATAACCAATCCAAACGTTGAATACATAATATGCGGCAAGGAAAACCAAAACGGACACAGCTCACTTTTTGCCTCCGCCGAAGCCTTGGAATACTACGGCGAATTGGATAAAAAATACGGCGAGTTAAAGGAAAAATACGGAGATAACATACCCGATGACGTTAAAAAGAGCTTTTACGACAGTGCGGACAAGTTTAAGTGCAGCGAGCTCGATTCGGAATTTATGAACAGCGTTTTGGATTTTTATGAAGCTGCAATCAATGCGGAATGATAGCAACAAAGCGACGGCTGATTTCCAACCGTCGCTTTTCTGTTTTTAAAAGCCTCCGTCCACGCCTAAAACCTGTCCTGTGACAAATTCCGCTTCCGATAAATATCGGGCGGCTTTTGCCACGTCCGAGGGCGTTCCGATTTTTCCCAAGGCGGTGTCGTTGATAAAGGCGTTTACATCGGCTTGGGATAGGCGGGAGTTCATTTTGCTTCGGATAAGCCCCGGGGCAATGCAATTTACCCGCACTCCCGAAAAGCCCGTCTCCTTGGCAAGAGCCTTGGTAAAGCCTATAAGCCCCGCCTTGGCGGCGGAATACGACGTTTCGCAGGAGCCGCCGTATACTCCCCAGATCGAAGAAATGTTGACAATACAGCCGCTTTTCCGATTTATCATTATCGGAAGCAGAGCCTTGGTAAGCTTCATGGGAGCGATAA
>JAMPBF010000102.1 GCA_023666805.1 Bacillota bacterium | reverse complement strand
GAAGCTCAAAAGCTAAAAAATACCGCCGAAAAATCCCTTAAAGATAATACGGAATTGAAAAAGGAAAATTGCCAATTGAAAAAGAAAATTTCAGATTTAGAACACAAGATTGAAGAATTAAATCGGGAATTAAGTCCCAATTCGCCCAAAAATATGCAAAGGCATAGGGAAATTGCAGAACTCAGCAACCAAGTGCGAATTTTAAAAAAAGCAGTCGGAATATCAGCCGAAAATTACAACGAGGTTGTACAGCAGCTTAAACAACAAGGATTATTACAACCTAATTCCCTAAATTTAAGAAACAGATAAAAATGTGTTGCATTTTGTGTTACATTGTGATATAATATTATAAGAAAGGTTTGTGACAATATGGTTTTGGACTTTGATTGGGACGAAAACAAGAACGAGATAAATCTTGAACGACACGGCATTGACTTCTACACTGCCGCTTTGGTTTTCGGCGATGAGAACTATGTGGAATATTATGACGAACCTCATTCCAAAGATGAGGACAGGTATGTTGTAATCGGTATGGCGGGGGATGTTGCCGTTCTTTTGCAGGTTGTCTATACCCCAAGAAACAACGGAAAGACTATTCGTATAATTTCCGCACGAAAAGCTACTAAAGAAGAAAGAAGGTTGTATTATGGAGAGATATAATAAGCACAAAATTGATGTTTCCGCACCTCTTACTCCAGAACAGCGTAAAATGCTGATGAAGCTGAAAGATGTTGAGCCTGTACCCGATGACGATTGCCCCGAGCTTACCGAGGAACAGCTGAAAGAATTTAAGTGCGTAGCTGCCGAGAGAAAAGCGAATCGCAACAAGCAAACGGTCACGCTCCGTCTATCGCCACAGGCGTTAAGCAAAGCTCGTTCACTTGGGAGCGGATACACATCAGTATTGAGCAGGATTTTGGAAGCCGCTCTTTCCGACAGTGACACAATTCGTAAGTATCTCTAAAACCGATAACAAGTTCATATCAGCCGTTCACCAGTGGCGAACGGCTTGTCTTTTTTCTTTTTTGTAGACTTTTCTTTTCAGTCGTGTAACATTGCATTAAAAAATGTTAATTTGTACTCAAAATGTACTCAATTAAAAGCAATAAATCACTTAACGCCGCTTACAGTGCGGAGTTAAGGGATTTTATCGGTTATTCCCACTCAATAGTAGCCGGCGGCTTAGAAGTCACATCATACACCACCCTATTAATCCTATCCACCTCGTTCACGACCCTGACGCTGACCCTTTCCAGCACCTCATAAGGCACTCTTGCAAAGTCTGCGGTCATAAAATCGGTGGTGGTGACGCCTCTCAGCGCCAAGGTGTAGTCATAAGTCCTTCCGTCCCCCATAACGCCCACCGACCGCATATTGGTCAGCACCGCAAAATATTGGTTAATGCTCCTGTCAAGCCCGGCCCTTGCTATTTCCTCCCTGAAAATGAAGTCGGCGTCCTGAAGGATATTAAGCTTGTCTCTTGTGATCTCCCCGATAATGCGGATAGCCAGTCCCGGACCCGGGAAAGGCTGCCGCCATACCAAATAGTCCGCCAGACCCAGCTCCGTGCCTAATTTTCTCACCTCGTCCTTAAACAGCAGCCGCAGCGGTTCAATGATCTCCTTAAAGTCCACGCAGTCGGGAAGTCCCCCCACATTGTGGTGGGATTTTATCACCGCAGCGTCGCCAAGTCCGCTTTCTATAACATCGGGATAAATCGTACCCTGAACAAGATAATCCACCTTGCCTATCTTTTTCGCTTCCTCCTCGAAAACCCTGATAAATTCCTCGCCGATGGTTTTACGCTTGGTTTCGGGGTCGGAAACGCCCTCCAGCTTGCTTATGAATCTGTCGGAGGCGTCAACTCTTACAAAATTAACGTTCCAGTCCTTAAAGGCGGCTTCCACCTCGTCTCCCTCGTTTTTACGCATAAAGCCGTGATCCACGAAAACGCAGGTCAGCTGATCGCCTACCGCCTTGGAAAGCAGCGCACAGGCCACCGAGCTGTCCACTCCCCCCGACAGTGCAAGCAATACCTTTCCGCTGCCGACCTTTTCCCGAATTTGCGCAATTGCGGTTTTGGCGTAGCTTTCCATGGTCCAGTCGCCCTTACAGCCGCAAACCTTGTAAAGGAAGTTGCCCAACATTTCCTTGCCCTGCTCCGTGTGATTTACCTCGGGGTGGAACTGAACTCCGTAGAATTTTTTCTCCTCGTTGTAAATAGCCGCATAGGGGCATTTGTCGCTGTGCCCCGCCGCCTTGAAGCCCTCGGGAAGCTTTTCTATGTAATCGTTATGGCTCATCCAAACCACGGAGCTTTCCTTCAGCCCGTCAAAAACGGGACAGCCGGTGTCAAATTCACAGTCGGTCCTTCCGAATTCCGCCGCCGTATTTTCGTTTGCCTTGCCGATAACGCCCTCGAGACCGTATACCATAAACTGCGCACCGTAGCAGATCCCCAAAATAGGTACGCCAAGTTCAAAGACCCCCTTTGGCATGCGGGGAGAATCCTCCAAATAAACGCTGTTGGGTCCGCCCGTGAAAATTATGCCCTTGGGATTTTTCGCCCTGATCTCTTCGATAGGCGTTTTGTAGGAAATAACCTCGCAGTAAATATTGTGTTCTCTCACCCTTCTTGCAATAAGCTGGTTGTATTGACCGCCGAAGTCAATGACCAGCACAAGCTCGTTATCCATTTCTTTTGTCCTTTCCGATAATAATTATATTTAGTATACCAAAAAAATTCGTATTTGTAAATACGTCCCCCTTGAAAAAAACGGATTATTATTATATAATTATTTTATGAAGAATTGGGAGGAAAGGGCTGTGAAAAAATTTAACCCCCTTTTGATAATTTTTGCGGGCAGAGAGCGGCGAAGGGCAGAGATCGCCGCCGCCAAAGAGGCAATGAGATCCTCCTCCAAGGAGCTGGCTTTTGTGGAGCGCTTTAACGAGGAAAATTTTTTCAAGGACAGGGATATTTCTCTTTTCGGCAGCACCTTTGCACTGACCGAAAGGCGGGAGGTCACAGCCCTTACGGCTCTTTACGCCATAGCCCGCTGCGGGATAACCTTCAAGGATATTTACGCCGTGGAGGAGGTCTTCGGCTTCTCCGAATCGGGGATACGCTGCAAGGACGATCAAAAGCACCAAGCCGCACTGGAGCTTTTGCATAAGCTTGAGGAAAAAGAGCCCTTGGGCGGCGTGCTGCAAGAAATGGCACAGGCTCTTATAGAAATGCCTTTCCCCCCGCTTGACGTAAAAAATCCCGTATTTACCGCCAAAAATTATGTGAATTATTGGGGTACCGCCTTGATCGGCTCATCGTTTTTGAAAGCCGTCGTGGATAACAAAATCCTTTCGGCGGGATTGGGAGAGCTTTACTTGGGGGCTGCAAAAAAAGCGGAGATGTTTTCCGATTACCGCAGCGCAGCCGCCTTGTGCGAGGAAATTCCCGCCATTGATCCGAGCGGCAGCTGCCGTATAAAGAAAGCCCCGAGCTTTAAATCGGCGGAAAAATTACAGCAATCGATAAAGGAAGAAGAAAGTGTCAAGCAACAGTAAAAAATGCAGCCTGTGTCCCCGCAGCTGCAATATAGACCGAACCGTATCAAAGGGCTATTGCGGCGTTTCCTGCGGCGATAATTCGCTGATAGCGGCAAAAGCCATGCTCCATTACGGCGAAGAGCCTGTTATATCGGGAGAAAACGGCAGCGGGGCGGTATTTTTTTCGGGCTGCAATATGGGCTGCGTTTTCTGCCAAAACTATCCCGTCAGCAGAGGGGAGCTGGGCAGGGAAATAACCGCAGACCGCCTGTCGGAGATTTTCCTTGAATTGCAGGCGCAGGGGGCGAACAATATAAATTTGGTGACCGCCACTCACTTTATACCTCAAATAGTAAAGGCTCTCGAAGCGGCAAGACCAAGGCTTTCCGTCCCCGTGATATTCAACTGCGGCGGATATGAAAGCGTTGACAGCCTGAAAATGTTAGAGGGCTTGGTGGACGTATATCTGCCCGACATAAAGTATTATGACGACAGGCTTGCTCTGCGGTATTCAAACGTCAAAGGCTATTTTGATACGGCTTTGTGCGCATTGAAGGAAATGCTCCGCCAAACGGGCAGGTATCGGATCATTGACGGCTTGATCAAAAGGGGAGTTATCGTCCGTCATTTGATCCTGCCGGGCTGTTATAAGGACAGCATGGAGATCTTCCGTCGCTTAGCTCCTTTCGGGAAGGATATTCTGATAAGCCTTATGCGGCAGTACTGCCCGATGGGACGGGCGTCCGACTACCCCGAAATAAACCGAAGGCTTACCACCTTTGAATACAAAAAGGTGCTGGAGCTGTGCACGGATCTGGGCTTTGAGGGCTTTACTCAGGACAAAGCCTCAGCCACCGACGAAATGACCCCCGATTTTGATTTTTCGGGACTGTGATCGCAGGGCAAAATTGTAACCCTTTTGTAATTGCTTTTTGGGATCCGATATGTTAAAATGTATTACAAAGTAATACAGGAAAGGGCGAACAAAAATGAAAAGCTTCCGCAGAAAATCGCTTCCCACCGCAATATTGGCAGTATCTCTTTTGTTTTCCGGCTGCCGTCAGCAGTTTGACATAGATTTGACCGAGGACAATTCTTGGCAGACCGAGGAAGCGCCCTCCGTCGATCTTGATTTCGCAGCGGAGAGCACCGTAAATATAGAGCTCTCCACCCACAGAATAAGCTGCGATCATGACAGCGCACAAAAAATATTGACCGCTCTAAGCACCCTTAAAAGGCTGGATTATACCGACCTTACCGTTTACGATGACTATTTGTGGGGCGTGTCCGTGAGCGGCAGCTCTGCCGGTGTTTTCTCCCGCAGCTTTTCCGACAAGGGCTATATAATTTATGACCGATTTATGAATGTATACGAGGACAATGCCGACCTTGCAAATGCAGTAATGGAATGTATTTCCGCCGACAACTCAAGCCGATCCGGCCAAAGCAAGGAGCCCTATTTTACCGCAGACTGTCCCGAGCCAAACACCGAGGAGGAATACCGCAAGGCGGCAATCGACTGCGTAAACGCATGGCTCACCTCCCTCCAAAGCCCCGACACCGACGAATACTACCGCAATAAAAGCTTTGAGATAACCGAAGCGGACGAAGGTGGCAGAACCAAGTCCAACTACCTGTCCTGCGGCACGGTGAACGGCAGAAAGGAATTTGCAGTTGAGATCTGTTTTACCGCCGAGGACTGCGGCGACGGCACTTTTTACGATAAGTTTTATCAGGAGGGAAGATACACCGAGGCAGGCACCTATTGGAGCGGCAACTACATTTGCGGCAGATTTGCATGGGAAAACGGCAAATGTTCGCTTCTTGACTTCACCGGCCGCAACGGAAGCGAGGGCATACAGAAGGGCTTAAACGGAATACACCAAGGCGAATACAAGACCTTTTTCGATTTTGCCAGAAGAAGCGATTTGCAGCAGGCAATAGATGAAAGCTTTGTGGCGAGAAGCAGCGTGACCGTTTCCAAAAACCTGACCCAAACCGAGGACGGAAAGCCCATAAACATAGACATATACATGGCTTCAATGCCCGACGCCGAGGCTTATACCGAAGACGCCTATACCGCCATTTGGGACGTATGCGCCTATATAAACGGAGAGCCTACCTACAGCACGGGGCTGTACTTCACCGATTACGGCACAGGCCATATGCCCGATACCCTGCCAAAGGACTTCAAGCTTACCTTTGACAACTATGACGGCGACGCCAACCCCGACTATTGCGTAAGATACGACAGCGATGAAAACGGCACTTTTTACTGCTTAGACAGCGTACAGTCTGACGGCAGAATTTTTGGTCTGTCCGGCAGAGCCTTTGAGGGAGGAATTTACATAGCGGGCTGTACCGACCCCTCCCCAAGACTGCAAAAAACCGATTATTATTCCTACATAGGCTGGAAGGTTGATAACGGCAGATATTACCCCACCGATGAAAACGGCAGGGAAATAGAGCTTCCCGAGCTCAATATGTATTCCGACCGCTATTATCTCCCCGATGATTTGAAATTCTATTCCGAGGACGAAAACGCGGTTACCTGCTTTTTGTGGAACAACACCGACAGACCTGTTACCACCGAAAACACCTACTCCATAGTATATCTGGAGAATGGGCAGTGGGAAACCGCCGCAGAAAACCTCCCCGCCGAAGCGGTAACCGTAGATCCCCGAGAGCATGCGGAGATCACCTACGATATTTCCGCCCTTAAAACCCGCTATAACACCTATTATCTTATAGTTCAGGAGTGTGACAGCCGGCTGACCGCCTTCGGAGCCTTCTGCTTAGAGGGGGAAAGCATCGAAAGCTGCGAATACCAAGCGGAAAACGTAGCCTTGGGACAAAATATGGGCAAGTTCACATTTTGGGACAGCCCGATAATTTCCACCGCCCTGTTTCCGAATACCCTTTCCGCCAAGGACGACAGCGGCGAATACCCTCTCACGATCCTTTATGACCTATCGATACCCTACGGCGACGGAAAGATCGAGATGTATTACAGCACGTCGGGCTTGCCCCCGAGAGAGGGAGAATACACTCTGATAGCGGACGGCGTTCCGATATGCCCTTTAAAGGTGACGGGCTATGCAAAATTCCCCGAATTATCGGTGGAAGCGGCAATAAACGATGGCAATATAAACCTCACCCTGACCCCGGATCAGGATTTGGAGCTTACGGATATTTCCTTCCTTGAAAAGACGGAAAGAGGATTTGCACAGACGCCGGCAGCCGTAGTAGATACCGAAGATTATTTTGATTACAGCGACCCCGATATTTTAAAGGCAAATGTCCCCGTCTCCTACAAAACGTTTAATTATATGGAGGAAAGGGATGAAGAATCCATACGGGATATCTATGAGTTGTTCAAGGAAATCGTTTCCGAGTCGGAGGACGCAGATGATTTCAGCGATTTGACCGAGGAGCTCGGCGTTACCGCCGATATAGATTACGAAGGCTTTAAAGACACCCTTGTAAAATATTTGTCAATAGACGAAAGCCGCACTTACATGGTATTGATTTCCTACAACGCAGGAGAAAGCTCCTATCAAAAAATCTTTATCATTTAGAAAATCGAATATTGCCAATCCCCGAAAAATATGTTACAATAAACAGGCAAATTTCCACATTGGGGGTACGTTATGGAAACACTGAAAAAAGCCGTAGCCGCAGGCTTTATGATAGGCATTGGAGCGGTAATATACATACGCTGCGAAAACAAGGTGGCAGGGGCGCTTCTCTTCACCGTCGGCTTATTTACGATCTGTGCCTTCGGCATGAACCTTTTTACGGGCAAGATCGGCTACATAATCTCCAATAAAAACAAGCCCAACTGCCTTGTAATATGGCTGGGAAATCTTTTGGGAGCAGCTGTCTCCATGGCCCTCGTAAGGATAGCCAAGCCCGATATACAGGAGAAGGCGAAGGAGCTTATGACAAACAAGCTGTCCTTAAATCCTTTGGCGGTAATTATTTTATCCTTTTTCTGCGGTATCCTGATGTACGCTGCCGTGGAAAATTACCGCGCCAATCCCCACGGCATAGGCAAGGTGACAGGCTTGTTCCTATGCGTCAGCGTATTTATTTTGGCGGGCTTTGAGCACAGCGTAGCGGATATGTGCTACGCCGCCTTGGCATTGGATAATATCGCCGATCTGCCCTTGTACCTGCTTTTCCTGATAGAAGCCACTGCGGGCAACAGCTTAGGAGCGTTGGCGGTGCGCTTTGCCACCCAAAATAAGTCGTAAAGCCGAAAGCCTGTATCGCAAAAACAGGCTTTTTTCATTAAAAAAGAAAAAACAGTTGAAATTCCCGAAAAGATGTGATATAATTACTAATGTATTTTTTGGAAAAGAGATTTTTCAGCGATTAAGAAAGACAGGTGATGTGCTATGAACGCTTTTTCCTATAGGATTTCGGGAGTTCAGCCCTCCGCTATCAGGGAGATACTGAAATCCACCGCCGACCCCAACGTGATAAGCTTTGCCGCAGGCAATCCCGCCCCCGAGGCTTTCCCCGTTGACGAGATCCGCCGCATCAGCGATGATATTTTGCGGGAAGAGCCTATAGCCGCACTTCAATATTCCATTACCGAGGGTTATCCCAAGCTCAGACAGTGGCTTAAGGAGGATATGAAGAAAAAGGGAAACTTTGACGAGGCGGATCAGGATCTGATCATCACAAGCGGCGCACAGCAGGCAATAGAAACCTGCGCCAAAATATTCTGCAACGAGGGCGAGACCATAATCTGCGAAAGCCCCTCCTTTATCGGCAGCCTGAACGCCTTCCGTTCCTACAGCGCAAAGCTTGCGGGCGTGGAAATGGACAACGACGGAATGATCCCCGAAAAGTTAGAGGAGGCGTTAAAGGCTAACCCCCGCACCGCCTTTATATATACTATCCCCAACTTCCAGAACCCCATGGGAGTAACAATGTCCTTAGAGCGCCGTCGGCAGATTTTGGAGCTTGCATATAAGTACAACGTGCTTATAGTGGAGGACAACCCCTACGGCGATCTGAGATTTGCGGGAGTGGACGTGCCCTCCATAAAGTCTCTTGACACAAAGGGTCACGTAATTTATGCGGGAAGCTTTTCAAAGGTGCTGTCCCCGGGGCTCAGAGTGGGCTATATGATAGCTTCAAAAACCATTATAAGCAAGGCGACGGTGGCTCTTCAAACCTCCACCGTTCACACCAATATATGGGCGCAGATGGTAGCCTACCGCTTCGTCACCGAGTCGGATTTCGAGGGGCATTTGGAAAGGCTCAGAGAGATCTACAAAAACAAGTGCAGACTAATGCTCAACAGCCTGTATTTTGCCATGCCCAAGAGCATTGCCTTTACCGAGCCCGAGGGCGGACTGTTTATTTGGGGCACCCTGCCCTGCGGAGATATGAACATGTTCGTTAAGGCTGCCATTGCCGAAAAGGTGGCGGTGGTGCCCGGCACGGCGTTTTTGGTCGACGAAAAGCAAAGCTGCTTGGGCTTTAGGCTGAATTATTCCACACCCACCGATGAACAGATAGAAAAGGGCGTGGAGCTTTTGGCCAAGGTGGCAAAGATAGTGTTTTAGCAAAAGCGATAATCCCTGCGCACCGCTTTGAGACGCCTTCGGAG
>JAMPBF010000101.1 GCA_023666805.1 Bacillota bacterium | reverse complement strand
ATGGTTTCCCCCTAAGACCCCTTTCATTCCGAAATTTATAAAGTATGACTTTTTCGACAGGCTGCGGCTTCCCTGCATTTTAGGGAAGCCTTCGTTATATGTAAAAAAATTTCCTTTTCCCCCCTTGAAATTATAGGTAAAATATAGTATAATGTACATTGGATATTTTTTTGGTGAGCTATCACCATTACTCATAAACGAACGGAGGATTTTTCAAGTGGCGACAACTAAAACTTTGGCGCAGCTTCAGCAGGAAGCAGCTGCAAGCGAAGCACTTGCAACCCTTGCCTCCCTGTTTGACGAGGACAGCTTTACGAGCCTTTCTCCCTATACAGGCGCAGGTGTTGCGGCAGGCTGCGGACAAATCGACGGCGGTCTTGCCTACGGCTTTATGCAGGATATTTCCGTTAAAAGCGGCGCAATTTGCAAGGCATCGGCTCAGAAAATCGTAAAGGTATATCGGGCGGCGGTCAAAAACGGCGCTCCCGTTATTGCGATCTACGATTCCAAGGGCGGCGATGTTTCCGAGGGAGTGGAGCTGTTACAGGCATACGGCGAGATAGCTAACGCAAGTGCGGCGCTGTCGGGCGTTGTTCCTCAGATCGCCGTTGTTACGGGAATTTGCGGCGGCACGGCTGCAACGCTGGCTGCAATGGCGGATTTTGTGATAATGACCGAAAAGGCGGAGCTTTTCCTCACCGCTCCTTTCCTTGACGAAAATAAAACGGCGGGGGCAGGCACCGCTAAAAACGCAGCGTTGTCGGGTGTTTCCTGCATTACCGTAAAGGATACTGCGGCAGCTATAGAAAAGGCTAAGGCTATTGCCGCTATTCTCCCTCAAAACAATATGGAGATGGCGGGCAACGATTATTTCGCACTGCCCACCGAGGCTGTAGATCCTTCCTTAAAGGGCGGGGACTTTATCAAAGGCATTGCCGACAAGGACAGCCTTATCGAGCTGTACCCCGAGTTCGGAAAAGCCGCTTACACCGCTCTGGGCAGCATTAACTGGAAAACCGTGGGCTTTGTTGCCACAAATAAAACCGACGGCAAGCTCACCTCCGAGGACGCCGCTAAGGTTGCAAGATTTGTGGGCTTTTGCGACAGCTTCTCTATCCCCGTCGTTACCGTTGTGGACAGCGAGGGCTTCGAGGTGAACAGCGCAGCGGAGTTGGCAGGCAGCGTGCGCAATGCGGCGAAATTAACGCAGGCTTACGCCTCCGCCACCACCGCAAAGATCGCAGTGATCGCAGGCAATGCGCTGGGCGGTATCTTTACCTCCTTCTGCGGCGCAAACGCCGATATTACCATAGCTTTGGAGCAGGCTGTAATCGCCCCCGTTACCCCCAAGGCTGCGGCAATTTTCCTTTATGCAGACAAGTGCAATACCAAGGAAGAGCTTGAAAAGGCTGCCAACGACTATGCGGCGGAGGAAGCAAGCCCCGTCAACGCAATGGACAAGGGCGCCGTCGATCTGATCGTCGAGCCCGAGCAGCTTTGGAACGAGATAAACAAGGCAATGGACGCACTGGCAGGCAAGAGGGTTCAAGCGCCCTCCCGCAAGCATATTAATTTTGTATATTGATAAGGAAAGGAAACGATTATGAAAAGATACAACATTACCGTAAACGGCACAGCTTATGACGTAGCAGTGGAAGAAGTAGGAGCAGACGCAGCGCCCGCAGCTGCCGCTCCCGCCGCCAAGCCCGCAGCACCCAAGGCAGCTCCCAAGCCCGCAGCGGCAGGAACGGCAGGGGGAGTTAAAATTTCCGCTCCCATGCCCGGAACTATCGTCGAGGTGAAGGCGAAGGTGGGCGATACGGTCAAGAACGGTACGGTCATCGCCATTCTTGAGGCTATGAAGATGGAAAACGACATCGTTGCCGACAGAGACGGCACTATTGCTTCCATTAATGTAAATAAGGGCGACAGCGTTTCTACAGGCTCTGTAATCGCTACTCTCAATGCGTAAGGATTCTGCAATTTATCGGAAAGGAAAATACACAAATGGCTACTAAAAAGGTCGGTATTACCGAAACCGTGCTTCGGGACGCACACCAGTCCCTTATTGCCACCCGTATGACAATGGACGAGATGCGCCCCATACTGGGCACGATGGATAAAATAGGCTACCACTCGGTGGAATGCTGGGGCGGCGCTACCTTTGATTCCTGCCTCAGATTTTTGGACGAAGACCCTTGGGAGAGACTTAGGATACTTCGCAGGGAAATGCCCAATTCAAAGCTTCAAATGCTGTTCAGAGGTCAGAATATGTTAGGCTACCGTCACTATGCCGACGACGTGCTGGAATATTTCGTTCAAAAGTGCGTTGCCAACGGCATTGACGTGATCAGGATCTTCGACGCACTGAACGATATAAGAAATATGAAAACCTCCATAAAGGCTGCCAAAAAAGAGGGCGCACATTTCCAAGGCTGTATCAGCTACACCTTAAGCCCCGTTCACACCAACGAAAAGTTTGTGGAATTTGCAAAGCAGCTGGAGGACGAGGGTGCGGACAGCATCTGTATCAAGGATATGGCGGGCCTTTTAAAGCCCTACACCACCTATGAGCTGGTAAAGGCGCTTAAGGCGGCAGTCAAAATTCCTATCCAGCTTCACTCCCACTACACCTCGGGACTTGCGTCCATGTCGCTTCTTAAGGGTATCGAGGCAGGTGCGGACGTTATCGACACCTCTATTTCTCCCCTTGCAATGGGCACAAGCCACCCCGCCACCGAATCCATGGTTGCGGCGTTGCAGGGCACGGAATATGACACAGGACTTGATCTTCATGCCTTAAACGAGGTGCGGGACTACTTCCAGACCCTCCGTCAGAAGTATTTGAAGAGCGGACAGCTCGACCCCAAGGTCATGGGCGTAGACGCAAACACGCTTTTGTATCAAGTGCCCGGCGGCATGCTTTCCAACCTTGTTTCTCAGCTTAAGCAGGCAGGAAAGTCCGACAAGCTGGACGAGGTTTTGAAGGAGGTGCCCAGGGTAAGAGAGGACGCAGGCTATCCTCCCTTGGTTACTCCCACCAGCCAGATCGTCGGCACTCAGGCAGTGTTCAACGTTATCATGGGCGAGCGCTACAAGACCGTTACCAAGGAATTTAAGGGACTTGTAAGAGGCGAATACGGCAAAACTCCCGTAGACATCGATCCTGCCTTCAGAAAGAAGATCATCGGCGACGAAGAGCCTATCGACTGCCGTCCCGCAGACCTTATCGCACCCGAGCTGGATAAGCTCAAGGCGGAGGCTGCCAAGTGGACGGAGCAGGAAGAGGACGTATTGAGCTACGCAATGTTCGGTCAGGTAGCCGAAAAGTTCTTCGAGAAGAGAAGAGACAAGGAAAACGGTATCGACAACGTACATGCGGATAAGGTCAATAAGGTCATGCCCGTATAAATTTTAAGAATGCTTCAGCTTGTCAAAAGCCTTTATCCGAGGTTTTCCGACAAGCTGAAGTTGTATCCGCAAGTAGGAAAGGAACAATAATATGAAAAAGATAGGCGTATTTTTTTTGGCTGCGGCGTTGGCGGCAGCAGGTCTGACAGGCTGCTCACAGCAGGAGAGCGGAAACGACAGCGCCAGCACCAACACCAATGCCAACGATAACGGCACGGAAGCCAATGGGGCTGACACGGCGGAACAGGGTACCGCACCCTCGGAGGAAATCTCGTACAAGCCTACCGAGGAAAATGTAAAGCTTTTGGGAAGGACAGCATATATCGACGACGTTCTTTACTGTGCTTTCTCGGGTACGGGGATCGAATTTACCTTTACCGGCACAAGCTGCTCGATAACGGTACAGGGCGATTCGGGCAGCACAAGCTCCTCCAATGCGGACAGCCACGCAAGAGTGGGGATATATGTAAACGGCGAGCGAATTATCGACGACATGGTGGATCAGTCGGAGGAGATATACAGCGTTATCGACAGCGAGACCGAGGTTGAAGCCACAATATCTTTGGTCAAGCTTTCGGAGGCAGCCAACTCCACCTTCGGCATTACGGAGATCAAGGCTGACGGCGCCGCTATCAAGCCTACCTCGGATAAGGAGATGCTTGTTGAGTTTGTGGGCGACTCCATTACCTGCGGCTACGGCGTGGACGACCCCGACAAAAATCACCATTTTTCCACAAAAACAGAGGACGTTACCAAGGCTTACGCATATTTGACGGCGCAAAAGTTGGACGCCGACTACAGCATGGTGTCCCTCAGCGGCTACGGCATTATCTCGGGCTATTCGGGCGACGGCGAGAAGGTGGCGGTACAGACCCTGCCGCAGTATTACGATAAGCTGGGATACAGCTGGAGCCCCAACGGAAGCTTCACTCCCTCTCAGCTGGACTGGGATTTCGGCAAGCGTCAGCCGGACGTTATAGTGGTTAATTTGGGAACCAACGACGACAGCTACACCAAGGCGGACAAGGAGCGTCAGGAGGAATTTTCCGCCGCTTATACCGAATTTATCAAGCAGATAAGGGAA
Organism: Bacillota bacterium; assembly: GCA_023666805.1. Lineage (GTDB taxonomy): Bacteria > Bacillota > Clostridia > Oscillospirales > Ruminococcaceae > Ruminiclostridium_E. The sequence continues at coordinate 4,772 of JAMPBF010000101.1, read as the reverse complement.
AAGAACCCCGATTCAAAAATTCTCTGCGTTTTCGGAGTAATGGGCGACAGGCTTTACACGCAGGTGGAAAATGCGGTAAAGCGTTATACCGAGGAAACGGGCGATGAAAATGTGTTTGCCTTAAAGCTGGCTCAACAGTCTCAGGACGACGGCTACAGCGCAGACTGGCACCCCTCGGTGACCACTCACGAGAAGACGGCGGAGGCAGTGTCGGAGGAGATCACAAGGCTTTTGGCTTAAACGGCCGTTTTGGCGCAAAGGGAAGATTATTAAGGGGGACAAGATGAGTTCTTGCCCCTCTTAATTATTGCATTGAAAGCGCCAAAGCCGTCCGTTAAAGACAAAAAGCCGTCTGCTCAATATACAAGGCTATATGCCAAAACAAAAAACATACCAAATAGGCAAACCCCGTCTGATACCCTATGGCAAGCAGCGTCCATTTAAAGGATCTCATTTCCTTGGCTATAGCCGTCATTGCCGCTATACAGGGGGCGCAGAGCAGGTTGAAAAGCATAAAGGAAAAAGCGCCGAGGCTTCCGCCGAAAACTGCGGGCAGCTCCTGCACGGAAGCGATAACGCCGAAAACTCCCACTATCTCCTCCTTAGCAAGAAAGCCCATAAGCGTTGCCACCGCCGCCTGCCAGCTGCCGAAGCCTATCGGTTCAAACACAGGGGCTATTTTTTCGCCCAACGCAAACAGGATACTGTCGCCCTGATACATAACGGGGCACAGCGAGCCGTCCCTGATGCCGAAATTGGCTAAAAACCACACTGCCATCGAAGCCAGCAAAATTGTCGTACCCGCCCGTTTTATAAAAGAGCCGCACCGTTCCCCCACCGTCCTGAAAATATTTTTAAGCATCGGCATGCGATAGTCGGGAAGCTCCATGATAAAGGGCGAATTGCAAGCCTTAAAGGGCTTTGTGTTTTTCAGAACAAGCCCCGAAAGCAGCACCGAGGCGATTCCCGCAAAATAGCATACGGGAGCGACCCACCAGCTTCCGCCGAAAAACTGAGTGGAAATCATGGCTATAAGGGGCAGCTTTGCCCCGCAGGGCATAAAGGTGGAGGTGATTATCGTCATTTTTCTTCCCGCTTCATTGTCCACCGTTCGAGAGGACATTATGGCGGGCACCCCGCAGCCGGTGGCAATAAGCAGAGGTATAAAGGACTTTCCCGACAGTCCGAAAAAACGGAAAAATCTGTCCATTATAAACGCCACCCGAGACATATAGCCGCAGTCCTCCAAAAGAGAAAGCATGAAAAAAAGCAGAAAAAGCTGCGGCAAAAAGCCTATCACAGAGCCGACGCCCCCGATGATCCCGTCAACAATAAGACCCCGAAGCCATGCCGCACAATCCCACCGAGAAAGAAGCTCCGACACAGCACCGGCAAGTCCGCCGATCAGCCTTTCGCCCACCATGCTGCTGAGAGCCGCACCTATCGGTCCTGCGGAGAGAAAATATACTGCGGTCATAATTAATATAAAAAAAGGCAGTGCGGTGTATTTTCCCGTTAACAGCCCGTCGATCCTTTCCGTGACGGCAGGGGCGCTCCCTGTCCTCGCTCTGCAATCGGACATAAGCCTTTCTATGTAATCGTAGCGCTCGCTTGCGATTATTTCTGCGGAATCCGTTCCTGCGGATTTTTCGCACCGAGCCGTCGCCGCCTCTATCCGCTGCCGCTGAAGGTCGGTCAGCTCTAACTCCTCCGCCGCCTTTTCCTCTCTCTCAAAAAGCCTCACGGAATACCACCTGAGATTTTTTGGAGGACATTTTCCGCTTATTGCCGCTTCGATCGCTTTAAGCGCCGATTCCGTTTCCGAGGAAAAAAATTTCAGCCTTGGTATCGGTGCGTCCTTCAGCGCCGCAGCCTTCGCCGCTGCCGCCGCCTCTTTAACGCCCTGTCCCTTGGCGGCGGAGGTTTTTGCCGCAAAGACGCCCAGCTGCTCCGACAGCTTTTTTTCGTCGATGACTATCCCTTTTTTCTCCGCCGAATCCGTTAAATTCAGCATTAAAACCAAGGGCGTTCCCGTTTCCATAAGCTGTAGGGTGAGATACAGATTTCTTTCCAAATTGGCGGAATCGACTGCGTTTAAGATCACATCGGGCTTTTCCTTCAGAATATAGTCTCTTGTGATAATTTCCTCCGGGCTGTAGGGGCTGAGAGAATAAATTCCCGGAAGATCGATAAGGGTTATTCCTTCGCTGCTTTTCAGGCTTCCCTCCTTTTTCTCCACCGTCACTCCCGCCCAATTCCCCACATATTGGTTAGAGCCTGTAAGAGCGTTGAACACGGTGGTTTTCCCGCTGTTGGGATTTCCCGCCAAGGCAATTTTTATATCCGACATAGCAAAACCTTCTTTTTTGTACAAGTTTACGGCGGCATCGGGACAAATATGCCTTTTGGCAAGCTTTTCAAAATGATACAGGAATTTACACCTTTAAACAGTTGCACTTTTTGTCGAATTATGTTATACTTTTATAAGAGTATGTTTCAAGTATATTTCAATTTTTACTGTATTGAGGCGAGTATATGCTTATTAAAATTATAGTGTGTTTCTTTGCGGGAATGGGCGCAGGATTGGGCACGGGCTTTGCGGGAATGAGCGCCGCTGCGGTAATAAGCCCCATGCTTATCGCCTTTTTGGGAACAGAGCCTTATGAAGCGGTGGGCGTCGCACTGGCAAGCGACGTTTTGGCAAGTGCCGTAAGCGCCTACACCTACGGGAAAAACAAAAATCTTGACATTAAAAACGGCGTTGTGATGATGATCACCGTTCTAATCTTCACAATGGCAGGCAGCTATATTTCAAGCATAGTGCCCTCTGCGACTATGGGCAGCTTCTCGGTATTTATGACCATGCTTTTGGGCGTTAAATTTATAGTAAAGCCCGTCATGACCACCAAGGAAAAAATGGCTGCTGCCGACCCGAAAAAGCGGTTTGCGCAGTCGGTGATCTGCGGGATCGTTATCGGCTTTATCTGCGGATTTATCGGAGCGGGCGGCGGTATGATGATGCTGCTTATACTGACCTCGGTGCTGGGCTATGAGCTTAAGACAGCGGTGGGCACAAGCGTTTTTATTATGGCGTTCACCGCTTTTACCGGCGCTGCAAGTCATTTTGCCCTGTCGGGCATACCCGACCTGTGGACGCTTGCACTGTGCGTTCTGTTTACGCTTATATGGGCTCGCATTGCGGCAAGATTTGCCAACAAGGCAAGTCCTATTGTGCTTAACAGAGCTACGGGAGCGGTTTTGTTGGTGCTTGGCATTGCAATATTTGCTATGAAAATTTTTAAAGGAGATGTGCAGACAGCATAATTTGGCACAATACGGTTCTGCAAAAAACTGAAAAGAGAGACGGAAAAATGATTGTACTTTACTTTTTGTTGGGTTTTTTAACGGGCTTTTTGGGGATCGCCTTACTGTTCTTTATTGTGCTTACGGTAAGTGCGCTTTTGGTAGATCCAAACAGATTTTACGAGGACAACAGCAAGTATTACCGCTTTTTGCTGTATTTTTCCTCGGTGTTTGCGCTGATCGGCGCAAGGGTCAAGGTAAAAGTAATCGGCAAGGAAAATATTCCCCAAAAGGGCAGATTTTTACTTGTATGCAATCACCTTTCAAACTTCGATCCCATAGTGTGCTGGACCGTTCTGCGGCACAGGGACACGGTCGCCTACATATCAAAGCCCGAAAATTTTCGTATCCCTTGGTACGGCAGGATAATCAGGCGCTGCGGCTTTATAGATATTGACAGGCAAAATCCCCGCAATGCGGCAAAAACCATTCATAGGGCGGCGGAGCTGATAATCGGCGACAAATTCTCTATCGGCGTGTTCCCCGAGGGCACCCGCAGCAGAAGCTGCAAGCTGCTGACCTTCCACAACATGGTGTTCAGGATCGCTCAGGAAGCAAATGTGCCGATCCTTGTGGTGGCGGTTTTAGGCACCGAAAAGGTGCGCAAAAATTTTCCTTTGAGAAAAAACAGCATAACAGTCAAGTTTGTCGACTGCATTTCCGCCGAGGAGGTGCAAGCCCTTAAGACGAACCAGATCGGCGAAAGGGTGCGCAGCAAGCTGTTAGAGGCGCTGGGACAGACCGACACGGAGGAAAAGGACAACACCGCAGCATAAAATCAAGAAAGAGAGGTATTTGATTATGGCGAATTATGCAATAGCTTACAATCCGCTTTCGGGCAACGGACGGGGAAAGGAAGAAGCCGAAAATTTATCGGTGCTTTTAAAGGATCACAAGCTTGAATATTTTGACATAACCGAGATCGGCAATATCAACGATTTCTTGGAAAAGCTTCCCTCGGACACAAGATTTTTGCTGGCGGGAGGCGACGGGACCATCAACCGCTTTGTAAATACAGCCGATGAGAAATATATCTTAAGCCGCCCCGTATACTACTACGGCACGGGCACAGGCAACGATTTTCTGTTTGATCTGGGGATAAAAAAGGGCTCTATGCCTTTTGTGCTGAATAAGTACATTATCAACCTTCCCACCGTCACCATAAACGGGAACACCTCGAAATTCCTTAACGGCATCGGCTACGGGATCGACGGCTACTGCTGCGAGGAGGGGGACAAGCTGAGAAAGATCCCCGGCAAGAAAATCAACTATACCGCTATCGCCGTTAAGGGACTGCTTTTTAAATACTCCTCCGCCAACGCCACCGTTGTTGCCGACGGCAATACCACTACATACAAAAAGGTATGGCTTGCCCCCACCATGAACGGAAGATTTTTCGGCGGCGGGAT
>JAMPBF010000100.1 GCA_023666805.1 Bacillota bacterium | reverse complement strand
CCGTCTCGCTTTGCGTCAATTTTCGGCAGCCAGTGCGTTGTTGTGGGAATTGACGCAAAGCGAGACGGTAAAGGCGGTTACACCGTGTATAAAAACGGCGGCAGAGTTGATATGAAAATAGAGCTTGGCAAGTGGGTCAAGGAAATAGAACAGCGGGGAGCGGGTGAAATATGCCTTAACTCCATGGACGCAGACGGCACACGAAACGGTTTTGATAAGGAAATGCTGAATTACGTTTGCGGCAAGGTCAATATTCCCGTTATTGCCAGCGGCGGAGCAGGGAAGTTGTCGGATTTTTCCGAGGTATTGGAGGAGACGGAAGCGTCGGCGGCTTTGGCGGCAAGCCTGTTTCATTTTGGGGAATTGACTGTGGGACAGGTTAAAGATGACCTGAAAAGGAAGGGAATTGCGGTAAGGATTTAATGGAGGTTAATTATGAACGCATTGGTAATGAATTGCAGTCCCGTAAAAAACGGCAAGGTGTGTTCAGCACGATGATGTTGTTAAAACCTTCAGGGTGTAAAAAGGAGATTTTTAAATGAATAAGGACTTAACCCCCTTTTGGGAAAAATCATATCAAGATAAGGATATTTCCACATTCTCACTTGAACCTAATACGACAGTCAAAGAATTTGAACATTTGTTAAATAAACAGTCGAGGATAATTGATATTGGATGCGGTGAAGGTCAGAATGCTTTTTATTTTGCTAAGCAAGGATATTTAAATGTTGATGCATTTGATTTATCGGAGAATGGCATAACAAAATTAAAGCAAAGATGTGAAAAAGAAAATGTGCAATTAAATGCATTTACTGCTGATTTGACAACATATCAATTTGATCGGCAATATGATCTGATTATGTGTTTTGGAACCTTGCATTTTGTACAAAAAGCAGATTGGAAAGCTTTCATTAACAAGGCTAAAGCTAATACCAATATAGGCGGTATTAATATTATGCAGATATTTACCGATACAGTACCTGCCTCAAAGGATATTGCGCCTTTTGCAATTGGTTTGGCAAAGGATAATGAGATAAAAGAATTGTATAATGATTGGGAAATCCTGCAATTTAAGTCGTATATATTTGAAGATGAACACCCCGGAGTTCCAAAGCACCTGCATGCATCAAATAAAATCATTGCCCAAAAAACAATGTAAAATTTAAATAAATTTTCTCTTTATAAATAGAAAAAGGTGTTATATAGTTTTTGCTTTATAGACGAAGTCTATATTTTAAACAGGATTTAATATTAATGCTTGCCTATATGAATAGGAAAAGACTTTTGGGGAATTGACTGTGGGGCAGGTCAAGGAAAATTTGAAAAGGAATTGTGGTAAGGATTTAATGGGGGTTAATTATGAACGCATTGGTAATGAATTGCAGTCCCGTAAAAAACGGAGCAACCGCCGAAATTGCATTTACGGTTTCCGAATATTTAAAGGATAAGTATGATGTTAAAAGCATTTGCATAGACGATTTTAAGTTTTCCTTTTGTAAAGGTTGTCGAACCTGTCACACAACGGCTAAATGTGTTCAGCATGACGACGTTGATCAAATAATTAGTTGTTTTGAATGGGCTGATATTATCATTTGCGTTTCACCGTCATATTGGGCGGATATACCGGGACAGTTTAAGGCGTTTATAGACAGATGTACGCCGTGGTGCAATACGCACGAGCCTCACGCTGTTATCGGCAGCGGTAAAAAGGGTTACTCAATAGCATTACGAACAGGTCCGAATATGAGAGAATGTAACCGAATTATTGAAAGCATCGAACACTTTTACGGGCATTTGGAAATTGAGCGTCGGGATAGTTTGGGGCTGTGTTCGGTTGAGTGCAAGGAAGATGCGGAAAAACGGAAAGATGAGATCATAGAGTTTTGCAATAAGGTAGGAATGTAAAATGAATATACTTCTCACCGCATTTAAAGACACCTCTGCCGAAAAGCTCATAAACAGCCTTCAAAGCTGCGATAAGCTATATTTGGATAACCACAGAGAAAAATCGGTCGAGCAGTTAGCGGATAAATTAAAAAGCAATACATACAGCTTGATTTTATCCTTTGGACAGCGCCCCTTAATAAAGGATAAAATACATTTTGAAAGCACCGCCAAAAATAAAAACGGCGATCGTTATTTAACTGATTTCAATATTGACAACGCTTTGACACTTTGCAAGGAGATCGGTATTGCAGCCAAGCGTTCCGATAATGCGGGAACTTCCTATTGCAACAATATTTATTATTACGGTATGGAGCATATTAAATCAAATTCTTTAAAAATACAAATGTGCTTTGTGCATATTCCCTTTGAAAAGAATATCAGCGATTTTGTTGTTTTTGCCAATATGGTTCAAAAGCTTATTAACGCTTTTTAGACATTGTTATAATTTGGAGGAAAAAATGAATTATTACTTTATAGATTATGAAAACGTACATTTAAACGGCTTTGTGGGAATAGAGAATCTCGGAGAAAATGATTTTTTGCATATAATGTATACGGAGCAATGCAAAGCATTTCCTTTTGCATTACTTGATAAATTATGCAAGCAACACGTAAATTTGGATCTGCATTGTGTAAGCATAGGAATGAAGGACGCCCTCGATTTTCAGTTATCCTCATATTTGGGCTACATTATTGCAAAAAACGAGGAGCAGAAAAGTACATATTATATCGTGTCAAACGACAAGGGCTTTAACCATGTACTCCAGTTTTGGAGAGCAAGGGGTGTAAATATCGAAAGGGTAATAAATTTCCGTTTGGATACTGATTTGCCGAAGCCTATACCTATAAATATGACGGAGGAACAGCCGGCCGCTAATTCCGCCGCTGCTACGAAAATTGCCGAGCTTCAGCCCGAGGTAAAGCAGGCTGCGGTCAAAAAGGAAAAAAAGGAGATAAATACGGCTACTAAGAAGGAGCTGCTTGAATATATTACCAAGGAAGAATATTCGGATAAAATATTGCAAATAATTAACAGCTATAAATCCAAGTCATCTATTAAAAACGGTTTTGATAAAGAGTTTAGAGACAATCAAAAAAGCACCGCCCTCTATAAAAAGCTTAAACCGTTTTTAACGGCAAAGGGAAAGACATAAAATACATATCGTCAGGAGAATATTAATGGCAAAAATTAAAATTGATATTAACAGCTTAGACCAATACTTTGAAAAAAGCGCCCTGATCCCCGCTATAGCATTTGATGTAAACACAAAAACAGTCTTGATGCTTGCCTACATGAACAGGGAAAGTCTTAAAAAAACTCTTGAAACAGGTTATACATGGTATTGGAGCAGATCAAGGCAGGAGCTGTGGAACAAGGGAGCTACCAGCGGTCACCTGCAAAAGGTAGTATCGATTTACAGCGACTGCGACAATGATACATTGCTTTTAAATGTGGAGCAGACGGGAGTCGCTTGTCATACAGGCAGCTACAGCTGCTTTTTCAATGAAATGTACTCTGATAAGGAACATACGGAAGGGGAATCATAAAATGACGGTTTATCAGGAGATCTTTGAGGTAATAAAGCAGCGCAAGGCTGACTTTGAAAAGGGAACAGCCCAGGAAAACAGCTACACAGCCTATCTTTTTGATAAGGGTGTCGATAAGATATGCAAAAAGGTTGGAGAAGAAGCCACCGAAACGGTCATTGCAGCCAAAAACGGCAATAACGAGGAGCTTATGAATGAGATAAACGACCTTTTATACCATGTTATGGTGCTTGCCGCCAATCAGGGACTTGACTGGGGCGATGTTGAAAAGGTTCTTGAAGAAAGAAACGAAAAAATCGGTAATTTAAAGCAATTCCATCAAGTGGATAAAAACAGCTGATGACTAAGATCAAAGAACGAAACAAAAATCGGTTTTTTTATATGCTGCCTGTAATACTGTCTTTGGCATGGCCTACCGTATTGGAGCAGATCATGCAAACGGCGGTTCAATATATCGATACCGCAATGGTAGGCTCGCTGGGAAAACAGGCTACCGCAGCAGTGGGGGCAACAGGAACGGTAAGCTGGCTTGTGGGCAGCACGGTTTCGGCTATCGGTGTGGGCTTCCTTGCGTATATCTCCCAAGCTATGGGAGCAGGGCAGGAGGACAATGCAAAAAAAGCCTCGGGACAAGCGGTCATGGCGGTAATTACCGTGGGAATTTTATTTACCGTTCTTACGACTTCATTAAGCGGGGTTATCCCTGTTTGGATGCAGGTAGATGTTAACATCAGAAAAATGGCTTCTCGGTATTTTTTGATTTTGTATTCTCCAATGCTTTTCAGAACGGCAAGTATTATTTTCGGAACGGTGCTTCGGTCGGTTGGGGACACAAAGTCGCCTATGATAGCGGGTATCTTCGTCAATATTATAAATATTGTGCTGAATTTTTTTCTTATTTATCCCACAAGAAATGCCGTATTATTCGGGAAAAGCTATATAATTTACGGTGCGGGACTGGGAATTGAGGGTGCGGCTATGGCAAGTGCCGCCGCATATACCTTTGGAGGAATACTGATCACAGTAATACTTTGGAAACACAAAACAATTTCACCCAAAGGTCAAAGGCTGCGTCCGGATCCGGCGATATTAAAGCCTTGTCTAAGAGTTGCAGTGCCCAATATGCTGCAAAGATTTGCAACCTCCTTCGGTTATGTGGCGTTTGCCTCTATGATAAACTCATTGGGTGAAACTGCCACGGCAGCTCATACAATAGCAAACACCGTTGAATCCGCTTTTTATATCCCCGGTTACGGTATGCAAACCGCTGCGGCTACTCTGTCGGGAAACGCTTGCGGAGCAAAGGATAAAAAAAGGCTTTCCGACCTTGCAAAGATCACCGTTCCGTTGGTCGTAGTTCTAATGATAATTTCGGGCGGACTTCTGTTTATCTTTGCACCTCAGCTTATGAAGCTGTTTTCGGACGATGCAGAGGTTATAGCATTGGGATCGACGGTTCTGCGCATGGTAGCGGTCTCCGAGCCTTTTTACGGCGTTCCCATTGTTATCGAAGGAATAATGCAGGGGGCGGGGAAGACAGTTACACCGTTTGTTTTCAACGTACTCGGCATGTGGTGTGTAAGAATAGTAGGAACATTTATCTGCACACAGCTTTTGGGATATGGGCTGATTGCCGCTTGGGCATGCATGATCGGGCATAATGTTTTGCTGTTCGTATTATTTATTGTTCATTATGCGACGGGGAAATGGAAGCCTAAATATATGAACTAAAATTGATTACGTGTTTTCCTTCATATAGTACTAAAACCTTGCTCTTTATATCCGAGCAAGGTTTTAGTATTTACAGCTTGTCGAAAAAACTCTTTTCCCTCCGAAATTTATAAGCTTGGACTTTTTCGACAGTCTGAGTATTTATTCACCGTATTTTTTCTTAAGCTGCGCACAAATAATTCTTGCCACCTTATAAACATCTCCGCAGCCAAGAGTTATGATAAGATCCCCCTCTTTTGCATTTTCACAAACATGATCCGCCACCTGCTGAAACTCGGGGAACCATACGCAGCCTTGAATTTTATCGGATAGATCCTTTGCATAAACATTAAAGGTGTTTTTCTCCCGACTGCCCATAATTTCGGTTAATACTACTTTATCCGCAATGGATAGGGCTTTGGCGAAATCCTCCATTAAGGTGAAGGTTCTGGAATAGGTAAAAGGCTGATGAATTGCCCAAACACGTTTAAAATTCATGTTTTTGGCTGTTTGCAGAGTAGCGCTTATCTCGGCAGGATGATGTCCGTAATCGTCCACAACGGTAATTCCGCCGTATGCACCGTATTTTTCAAAGCGTCTTCCTGCTCCCGTAAAATTATCAAGTCCCTTTGATATTCCTTCCGCAGTTGCTCCCGAATAGTGAGCAGCCGCAGCCGCAGCCAGCGCATTTATGATATTATGCTCTCCGGGGACATGGACGGAAGCATTGCAAAAGGCTTTTCCGTTATGCATTACGGTAAATGAGGTATCAAGATTGCCGGAATGTATAATATTTTCGGGATACCAGTCATTTGTATTGCTTCTGCCAAAGGTAATAATATCCTTATTTGTAATGCCTTCCAAGGCTTTCATGGAATTAGCGTCGTCGCCGTTGATGATAACTGCTTTTGTTGCATGCTCACAGAAGGTGTGAAAGGATCGTATGATATTATCCAGATTTTTGAAATAGTCCAAGTGATCGGCATCTACATTAAGTACAACCGCCACATCTACCGAAAGACTGAGAAAGTGATCCAAAAACTCGCAGGCCTCACAAACCAAGGTATCGCTGCTGCCTGCAATGCCGCTTCCTCCGATAGCCTTAAGCTTTCCGCCGATGACCGCCGAAATATCGACCTTTTCCGCTAAGAAAATTTGCGTTAACATTGATGTTGCGGTAGTTTTGCCGTGTGTTCCCGAAATACAAACGGAATTGGAAAATTTTGTTGTTATCAGTCCCAACAGTGCAGCACGTTCCACCGTTTTTACGCCGCTTTCTCTTGCCGCTATAAGCTCGGGATTATCCTCCATAATTGCGGCAGTATAAACAATAAGGTCGGCACCGTTAATATTTTCGGCACGCTGTCCCAAATAAACGGGTATTTCCATTTTTCTCACTAAATCGAGAGTTTCTGTTTCGTTGTTATCCGAGCCTGTAAGATAAAAACCCTTTGAGTGAAGAATCTGCGCTAAGGGGTACATACCGCTGCCGCCTATCCCTATAAAATGGATATGTTTTTTTCCTGTAAGAAAATCTTCCATAAAATACCTTCCTTCACGGCAATTCCTGCTGCAATAATTGAAGCAGGAATTTATCTATATATAGTTTTATGAATATTTGGAATTTATATGCTAAAAATATGACTGTTACTACTTTTAAATCACAACGAAAGGAATAATCGATATGAACATCAGTGATGTAAGAATACGTAAAACCATGAATGAGGCAAGATTAAAAGCGGTAGTTTCTCTGACCATTGAAAACTCAATCGCCATTCACGATATAAAGATTATCCAAGGCGACGAACGTCTTTTTGTAGCCATGCCCAGCAGACGCGACGATTCGGGAAACTTCAGAGATATTGTGCACCCGATCAGTCCCGAGGCACGAGAGGTTTTAGAGGAAAAGATCCTGTCAGCCTACAACGGTTACCTTACTTCTGCAAGCGCTCATTCTCAAGAAGGACTTTTGTCTTAAGCAGAGCCAATTGAGTTTTAGCATCGGTAATTTCGCCGTTCATAACCATTTCAACAGCCTTCTCAAACGGAACTCTTTTCACGTCCAAAAATTCGTCTGCGTCTAATTTTTGCTCTTCTTGGGATAGATTGCGGGCGAGATACATATATATGACCTCGGTATCATAGGCGGGAGTAGGGAGCAAACAGCCCAAATAATCGTATTTTTCAGCCGTACAGCCCGTTTCCTCCTTTAATTCCCGTTTTCCGCAATCAAAATGATTTTCGCCCCATTCAAGCTTACCGGCAGGGATTTCGGTAAGAACCTTGCCTGTCGGATAACGAAACTGTTCAACCATGATCACCTCGTTGTCCTTAGTTAACGGCACTACGCAAACACCGCCTGGATGCTTTATTACCTCGCGAAAAACCTCGCTGTTGTTTTCAAGCCTTGCTTTGTCTCTGTATAGCTTTATAATTTTACCGTCATAAACCAAATCGCTTTCCAAGGTCTTTTCTTCAAGATGCATAATAAGATCCTTTCTGATTATATTCGGGGTGGTTTCAATTACATTTTCTCCGGTGCTTCAACCTTAAGCAAATCCAAAAGATTTTTCAGGACAGTCTTGGCAGCAAGGCACAAGGAAAGCCTTGACTGTAAAATCTGTTCCTCCGTTCCCTTGATCGGACAGGAATCGTAAAATTTATGGAAGCGTTGGGCAAGCTCGGTAAGATATTTTGTCAGATCGGAAGGATTAAGCTCCTTTGCGGCTTCGCTTATAACGTCGGGAAGTGTTGCAATATGACGGATAAGCTCAATTTCCGCCGACTCGGTATATATAAGCCGATTGTCGGGCAGCAGTCTGCATTCTACGCCTTCCTCCTTTTGTTTTTCCAATATACGGCAAATTCTTGCGTGCGCATATTGAACGTAATAAACAGGATTCTTAGAGCTTTCCTCTACAGCCAAGTCCAAATCAAAATCAAAATGAGTATTGGCGTCGCGAAGGTTAAAGAAAAATCTTGCAGCGTCCATCGGGATCTCATCAAGAAGCGTAGACAAGGTGATCGCCTTTCCCGAGCGCTTGGACAGCTTTACGGTCTCACCGTTTCTGACAAGCCTCACCATTTGCATAATTACCACTTCAAGTCTTGATGCGTCAACTCCGAGAGCGGTCAATGCAGCTCTCATTCTCGGAATATAGCCGTGATGATCTGCACCCAAAATGTCAATTGCAATATTAAAATTGCGCTTAACCAGCTTGTTGTAGTGATAGGCAATATCGGGAACGGAATAGGTGGGCACGCCGTTGGCTCTGATAAGTACTCTGTCCTTATCATCGCCAAGCTCGGTGGATTTAAACCATAACGCTCCGTCTTGCTCATAGGTATATCCGCTTTTTTTGAGCAGCTCGATTATTTCCGCTACCGAGCCGTCGTTGTGAAGGGCGCTTTCCTTAAACCAAGTATCGTACTTGATCCTGTATTTCAACAGATCCTCCTCCAACCCCTTTATATTAAGCGGAAGGGCGTAATCTACCAGAGCGCTTCTTCTTTCCTCTTCTGGGGCATTTATATACTTATCCCCGTAAAGCTTTGCAAAATTCTCCGCATGATCTGTTATATCCTGACCGTGATATGAATCCTCGGGCATTTCGACCGTGTCTCCAAAGATACGGCGATAACGCAAGTCAAGACTTAAGGCGAATTTGTTGATTTGATTTCCTGCATCGTTTACATAAAACTCCCGTTCAACATAATATCCGGCATATTGGAGCAGGGAAGCAAGACAATCTCCCAATGCGCCTCCCCTGGCGTTTCCGATGTGCATGGGACCGGTGGGATTGGCGGAAACAAATTCCACCAAGACACGCTTGCCGTTTCCGTCGTCGGTTTTACCGTAATTTTCTTTTTCGTTTAGTACGGCGTTTACCGTACCTGCAAACCAAGTCTTGCCTACGAAGAAATTAAGAAATCCCGGACCTGCCGTCTCGATTTTTTCAAAGGATGTACCGTCCAGAACTGCATTTTCCACAATAAGATCCGCAATATTACGAGGATTTTGTTTAAACGCTTTTGCGGAAACCAAGGCTGCATTGCAGGAAAAATCGCCGTGGCTTTTATCGTTCGGTATTTCCACGGCAAAGGCGGGGATAGGCTCTGCCGGAAGCTTTCCCCGGCTTACAAGCCTTCCCAGTGAGTTCATAACTATTTCTTTAATTTCGCTCTTGGCATTGGCAATCGTATTAATCATTTATTGGCTTATCCTTTCACTGCTGCT